>NZ_JBEYVP010000031.1:0-141696 GCF_040644035.1 Streptomyces sp. NPDC047042
CATCACGAGCGCACTACCGGGAACCGACGAGCGGCCCGCGGGAACATTCCGTGAGCGGATCACACCCCGACGGGAACATTCCGTGAGCGCTGACAACCTCTCAGGCACCCCAATTCTCGGCGTGCTCCAGCAGGTAGTCCGCGAGTTCGGGTGGATGAGTTCGAGCGCTCTCACCGCTGACTCGTCCAGCGTGACTCGCACTGGCGAGAAGTCGCCTATGTCGGGATCTTCGAGCTCAGGGCCGCTACGGCGGTTGAGATCCATGTCCAGCACGTCAGCGCGAAAGAAGTGCTGTACGACGGTGACCTTTTCGCTCGGTTCAGTCAAGGTCAGGAACTCGGTAGCAGGGCCGATCGTGGCGCCGATCTCTTCCATCACTTCGCGGCTTAGAGCCGCTTCAAGGTCTGCATCCTCAGCTTCGACGCCCCCACCGACGGTTGTGTAGTAAGAGGCTCCACCCGGCCACCTGCGGCGCAGGAACACCCGATGACCGCCATCACGCAGAACTGCACGGACGTTGTGACGGACCTTCATGTACGCGACGATAGTGCGCCCACCCCGGCGGGGAGGCCCGAACCGAGCAGACCGGAACGGGGATGGGAGCGGTGCACCACTACCGCACCAAATCGAGCGGGGAACCACGGTGAAAGTAACCAAGCCCGAGCCAGCCGCACCACAACCATTCGCTCAGGTCAGCGACCAAGCCGCCCCGAGCTACCCACAGCCGCCCAAAGCTGAGAGCAGTGCAGTACATCTGATGCTCTCACCTTGACTGACCGTCCCGGCTCTGGTCGAGGACGCACGCCAGTAGCGTGGCTGAGGCCGGTGGGGGTGCAGCGAGGCATACGCGCGCCTGGTCAGTCGGCGCACCCGCCCTCGTGGCTGGCTGTCGTCGGATGAGGTTCTTGCCACTGCCGTGCCAGAAGCTGGGGTCAGCCGCGGTCAACGAGGGTGCCCACTCATCGAGTTGCTGGGTGTTTCATCAGTTATCGAAGCCCCAGGTCACCGGCCCGACGCCCCAGCCGCTCTCCTTATTGCGGGTGTTGCAGGTTCGAATCCCACCCAGGCAGGTCACTTGACCACGCGAGCGTCTCCCCAAACTCCGTAGGAATAATTGTCGTAATATTCGCCGGCAGTAAAAGAGACTTTGATCTTTAGCGTTTGAATGCCTGAGACCTTGAGGTGAATTTCCCTCGGTTCACCCTTTGCCAACTCTTGCGAATATAGCGAGGCGCCGTCCGCGAAAACCTGGAAAGTTAGTCGCCCGCCAGTGGGAGAGTCGTCTCGCACCCCGATAGCGGCATCAAATAGTTTCCATTTCCCCCCTAGGGTATATTCGGCATCATTGGCAGGAATTGAGTTTTTGTCAACCCGAAGAGAGACGCTTTGAGGGAAGGTCTTGCCTGCCACATCCGCCGAACCCGATTCAATCCCGTAACTGCTAGACAGCGGGTCGACTTCTACCAAATTGAGCGACTCGGGCGTTTGCTTCGTAGGCGCCGATGACGTAGTCTGTGATTCTGATTGCGTTCGAGTCACACTCTCGGACGCGTCAGCAGGCGATACGCTTGATGAATCATTGGACTGCCCGCCGCCACCCTCGGAATCACACCCCTTGATGCCGATAAAAGCAGCGAGAGCAATGATGCCCACGACAATAGTGATGATGCCAGCTATATTAGCTATAATCGGGTGGGGGTTTCGCTGATTATCCATGGCGTGCCTGCCTTATCTCACGCTCGCCAAGTTATTGGACTAGGTTTGAGATGTGGGATGCGGCTACTCGTTCATTGCACCATGGCCTATCGGGACTCGCATGTGCATCACGAAGCAGATTGTTGTATGCGCAACCGCCAGGGCGAGCCATGCCGGTGACCACCCGGTTGAGTCCGGGACGAAGAGGTCGTGCCAGACGCGTGCCAGATGGTACGGGCAAGCAGGGGGAAAGCGACATCCTTCTGCTGCAGGTCAGCCCAGCAGCGTTCCCTAGTTCTCTCAGCTTCCCAAGCTGAGAGCTCACGGTCAGCCATCACGGCCCGCTCTGGTCAACGGCGTGGGCAAGCCGCCGCCTTCACCCAGCTTCGCGAGAGTCTCCTGCCCCCGTGGTCGGGCGGATACGATCCGTCAAAGGCGTCGAGGGGGGACCATGGGAGCCAGCGACAACACCATGTCGGGGAAGACGTGGATCGGTAGAAGCCGGCACGCCTTCTGCGTCAACACGGCCCGGCACTTCGAAGCGCAGCAGCGCGAGGCACTCGATATCGGCAACAGCGAGGCGGCCGAACAGTACCGGCTCTGGGGACTCGGGTTCCTCCATGAGACAGAAGAAGTCATCTCGGGGAAGCCCAAGCAGATCGTCTCCGACACGGAGGCGGCACGCCTGCGGGCGGCCGAGGACGAAGCCAAGCAGGCGGGCGCGGACGCGGAGCACCTGGCCGCGCTGAAGAGGAAGCTCGGCATCATACCTCGTGCGAACGGCTCTGCATACCGCCCCTTCGGCGGCGGCCTTCCCACCCTCGGCAAAGACCGTTGACGCTCAGAAGGCGACGGCTACCCAGGGCGGGCCGCCACGCATCTCGCCGAAGGATCAGCCCTCGTCTTCGAGTTCCGGCCTCCCCAAGGCCACGCATGGCAGCGCTCCTGGCCTCCCCTCAGAGTCAGCGTGGATCCGCGCACCGGACGCCCTGACATGCTGAGATGACGAGCCCGTCCGTCTCAGTTTCCGTCTCATTCAGCTTCGTTCACGACCGTTCAGACGAGACCGAGGCCCGTAGTCGCTCCAGGGACCGACCGCCTATGAACGCACTGAACCGGCCTGTACGCGGCCCTTCGAGGCGCCACCACAGTTGGAAAGCGTGGCGTCTCGAGCTGCGGATCAGTGGCCGGGTCTAATCAACCGAGATAGGGCCGCTCACGTTGCTCTAGGAAGTGCCGGATTCGTAGCCGCTGCGTATGGTGCATGGGCAGTTGACCAATCTCCTCGGGCTGGACGAACCTCAGCTCCGTGGACTCGTCCGAGATAGCCAGCTGCCCACCAACTACACGGGCGTTGAAGCAGACGTTGAACTGTCGACGCACCTCACCATCCGTGTAGGCGATGACGTGCCGCGGGTCGGTGTAGGTTCCGACGAGCCCGGTGATCTCCACGTCCAGGCCCGTCTCCTCCTTCACCTCGCGGACGGCGGTTCCTGGCAACGAGTCGGTCATCTCCATGCCGCCGCCGGGCAGCGCCCAGAGATCGTTGTCTCGTCGGCGCTGCAGGAGGATGCGTCCCTCGTCGTCAGTGACCACCGCGGACGCGGCGACGACCAGACTGTTGGGCTTGGGGGCGTCCGGGTCGTCGTAGTACTCGGTGCGTGCCATTCTCACTTCTCTCGTACTGGCGTCGCGGTCGCCCACACCGCGTCGAAGCTGTCAGCGTAGGTATCGAACATGCCGCCTGCCCCATTTCGGCGCAGGTGCCAGACAGGGGCTCGGTAGGCGTTCACGCCCCAGGCGTGCGCGTTGACCAGTGCCTGATCATCGGCCCGGTAGATCGAGTTGTACAGCGTCGTGGCGTGGGTTCGTACCTCGATGCCCTGTACCCCGACAAGGGGGCGGAAGTGCATCAGCGCCAGGCGGCAACGGGACTGGATTCCGTGGCCGAACTTCTCCTCGTTGCCGCGTTGTTTGACGTTCGAGCTCTCCGCGTCGCCGAGTGCGATACGGATCGCGCAGCCCTCGGCCGCTCGCTCCTTCAAGAGCTCGTTGAGCCTTGGGTACGCCTCGTGCAGGAAGACGGCGGCGTACACCAGGACGTCGATCTGCTCGTGCGCCTGGGCCAGCACGTCCACGAAGGTGGATACCGGCATGTCCGCTCGCTGGTCGTAGAGCGCCACAAGTTCCGGACTGACGGCGCGGGCGGGGCGTGCCTGCCTGAGCGATGGCCATAGAGCGTGCACGTCTTCTCCTAGCGTTTCTGCCGCCAACATGGCCGTGGCACGACGCGGCGTACGCCCCAGATTGACCCATCGTTCGACGGACTTGGGATCGACTTCGACCCTGTCCGCGAGGGCGTTGTACGTCCAGCCGCCGGCCGCCATGGCCGCACGTAACCTCTCGTTCGGCATCTCAATCTCTCCCAACATCCGGGGACGGCACTAGGGACGTTCTACCCGACGCGGGACGTCCCGAAGTGGGGTTTGTCGGTGGTTCCCCCGTCCTGGTGGTCGGCAGGAAGCTCGTGTGCATGGCGAGCAATCAGCAGACCAGACCGGGCATCGGTGAACTGGCCAAGGACAGCGCCAGAGACCGTATCGGCATCGTCATGGGCGAGTTCGGCGGTCGCGTGCAGATGCGGCCGATTCCTGGCGGTCTGGAGTGGGATGCCATACCGGACAACGTGGTGGCGCTCGGCGCGCGGGAGGAACTGAGCGCACGTCTGGCGGTGAAGAACAGCAATAGTCGTGTCGGGCTGTGATACCTGCGCCGTCAAGTTCACCTGCTTCGACAGCGGTCCACCCAGCCTGGTGACCGGCGGGGCTCCTACAGCGCCTCAGTAGGCCGACCGCCCCAGACCGGGGCCTACTTCATGGCTCCGCCGTGTCGGGGCCGGTTAACCGATCCGCTTTGTGGTCGTCCACGTGCCGAGTTCGGCGATCAGGACGAGCGCAAATGCCCCACCCAATCTCACCCAAGGAGAGCACATGACGGCAACAGCGAACGATCAGAAGACTGGTCGTGCGGTAGCTGGTGAGGAGTTGTTCGAGAGCCTTGCCCACTTCGTGGTCATCCACAGCGGGCAGTCGGCCGAGCGTGCGGAGCGGATCGCGGACCAGGCGGTCGCGTTCCTCGTCACGGCGGCCACCGCCACCGTCCCCATGGTCCCGTCCGATGACGTGGACCTCGGCCTCCACGCGCTCATCCTGCACACCAAGGAGTACGCCGAACTCTGTGAGCAGCACGCGGGCCGCTTCCTTCACCACAACCCCAAGCCCGGTGGAGGCGCCCGCGACCCGGAGATGGTTGCCGCCTCGGCACGCGCCATGAAGGCGGCCGGGTTCATGGTTTTCGACGACCTGTGGACCGTCAATGGCGTGAATCTCGCACAGTGCGACTCGGACTGCGGTCGACCGTACGGTCAGGCGTAGCACACGACAACCGCAGCGCGGCCGGCCTGAAGCCGCGGTCGGCCGCGCCCGCCCGGAAGGAGAAGAGACGTTGCCCAGCTCAACCCCTGACACCCCTGAACTGCCGATCGTGCTGCTCGACGCACTCATGCCCACGGCTCAGCGCATGGTCATCAACCGTCGGGGTTCCACGGTCTGGGAAGTCGAAAGCCACCGGGGCCACTACGCCGTCAAGCTCGGCTACCCGATCGAGGCCACCGCCGACTGGCCTGCCCAGCCCTGGACCGCGCTCGCGCCCGCACGCGAGGGTGCCGTTCTCCTGCGCCTCGGCGTCGAGGACATCGCGTACGGCGAATGGGAGCACGGTACGTGGAACTTCCAGCCGTGGCACGAGGGGCCGGACCTGTACCGGCTGTGGGAGCACTACCGGAAGCGAGACCCCTCAATCGGGCCGGACACCTGCGAGGCACTGGAATGCGCCCAGGCGCTGGCCGAACTCCACGCCAAGGGCTGGGCACATGGTGACGTGCAGCCCGCCCACTTCATCATCGGGCCCGAGCGGACACACCTCATCGACCTCGCCCTCGCCCACGGGGGTCACGTGCCCGAGGGGCACGACTTCCCCTTCCGCGGCTGCCTCGTCCACTACGAAGCACCAGAGATCGCGCGCAGCGTCCTCGACACCGGGGAAGCAGAGCCGACGCAACCAGCAGACATTTACGCACTCGGAGCCTCACTGCTCATCTCCGCCACGGGCTGGCGGGCGGTCGAGTACCCGGACGACGCTCCGCGACTCGTACAGAGAGAAGCCGTGGCCAACGGCCGACGTCGGCCTGTGAAAGTACCCGGTGAGCTGGGCGAATTGGTCGACGCGATGCTCAGTCATGCGCCGGGGGATCGGCCCACCATCTCTGAGGTCGCCAAAGCCCTGAGCTGATGCCCTCTGCCCCTGGGCACGTTCCACGCTCGGAGCGAAATAGAACCGTCGACCAGGCCCGGTCCAGGCGCGGGGCCTGGGCGGCGAGCAGCGCGATCAGCTCGTCGCGCCGACGGCGGACGGTGGACTCGGACACGTTGTTGCCACCGGCCATGTCGGCCTGGCGCTGATCGTGCCGTACGCAGCACGGCCAGGGCGATCACAATCATCCGGCCGGGCGGCAGGACCCGCTACCGGGACCGTGACGCGCCCCGGCCTGTCCGCACAGCCACATCTACGGAGAGGTGAGCGGAAATGAAGGGCATCATCATCCATTTGACCGGGCGCGTTCTCCGTTTGGTCAGGAGCTGGTAAGTGCTTGAACTTTCAATACCTGTGCCCGATACGTCTAGGCACCTAAGGATCGAAGTGACCACAGCAGCTTCCACGCGCCCGCGCGTGAAGAAGATCGCAGCCCGCCTCGGCACAGTGGCGGCCGCCGCGACCGTCCTGGTCGGCGTCAACGCCGGAATGGCCAATGCGGCCATGCAGTACAGCGGCGATTTCAGCTGGCGCGCGACGGCGGTGAAGCGGCTGGCGAACTGCGCCGCGTCCGACTGGTACAACAACAGCAGGAGCGGCGCCAAGATCACCACCTGCGACGGCGCGGGTTCCAGCTCGTACTGGGACGGCCTGCACCTCACCGCCGCCAGCGTGCACACGATCAACGGCCGGAAGGTCGCCTACCGCTCGGACCAGTCGTGCCCGCCCAAGCGCGGCTTCCAGTACGTCAAGTGCTGGTACGTCGGCGGCAAGACCAAGGGCAACCCGGTCATCACCGTCTCCATCCTCACCAACGGCTCCGGTGGCCTGGACACCGCCGTGGACTGGTACTACCTGTAGGCCCGGGCTTTCCATCCGCAGCAAAGCAGGAAAGGTGGTCCCGGCGCCGCGAGCACCGGGGCCACTGCTCCCGACCAGGCCACCGGCCGAAGGCCGGAAACCAACAAGGCGGTTCGTCTCCGGCCGGGCGTCACCGGCGCCGAGCTGACTGCCCTGATAGCGCAGCCCGATCCAGCCAGTGGTTGAGTCCACGCGCAACAAGCGCACCAGATCGAGGGGGGAACAGCGAGGAAGCATGGTGAAGGTTGGCGAGCCCGTCAAGGCCGTGTATCGATCGTTCGCCCAGGTCTTCGCCCGTACCAGCCGCAAGTGCCCGCGGCTTCCCAAGCCTCAGGGGCGACCGCTGCCCGTAGCCTGGGCCCGTGTCGATGATTCAAGGGCCAGCAGGCGTCGTTCAGTTGAAGTGGGAACTGATCGGACATGGTTGGGCGCGATGCCACCTGGCCGACGGCTCTCGGACAGTATCGGTGATCGCCAGTTACTGCACTGACGCGTTGGCGGACCTCGTAGCGGCAACAGGCGCGTTGTACGGGCAGCAGCGCTCAGCCCGGTTTTTCTTCGACGCCGAGCCGCAGGAACTGCGCTGGATCCTCCGCACAAAAGAAGACGCGATCAACGTGACCATCTACGAGTTCCCCGACATTTCCGTCAGCCCCGACTTTCCTGAGTCCGACGGCACGGTGATGTGGCAGTCGACCCATCCGCGCTCGGCGTTCGCTCACGCTGTTTTGGAAGCGGCCCACACGGTGCTCAGGGAGCATGGCGAGGCCGGCTATCGCGCCAAGTGGGCGATGCATCCGTTCCCCGTCGGACTGGTCCAGGACCTCGACAGGCTGCACTTGCGTGACGACGCCTGCGCTCTGCCCCACGACGTGCCATGCACGTAGCAGTGCACATCGCCGTCTCAGTTTCCGTCTCATTCAGCCTCGTCCGCGGCCATTCAGCCAGACCGACGCCTGGACTCACCCCACAGGTCAGCCGCTCATGAACGCAGGTGAACGACTCGGTACGCGGCCCCGCGAGGTTGTTGCACATGCCGTAGCGGCATGTGGTGGGGTCGGGGGCATCACAGCACGAAGGGCTCTGTCTGCGATGTACCCCTCCCTCACGCCTCCCCGGCAGGTCAAGATCGGGGATGCCGCCGCGTTCGCCGGGATCACCCCACGCGCCGTCCGCCACTACCACGAGATCGGTCTGCTGCCGGAGCCCGAGCGCGGCGGGGACGGCCGCCGCCGTTACGGCTATGACGACATGATCCGCCTGCTGTGGATCCGCAAGATGGCTGATGCCGGTATCAGTCTGGACGACATGCGGGCCGCCTTCGGCGAAGCCCGGGACGAAGCTGGAGACGATGCCCTGGACCAAGCCCCGGGCATCGAGTCGGTCCTGAGCAGGCTGGAGGAAACCTTGGCGGCGCAGGAGGCCGCCATCAAACGTCGGCGCGCGGCTGTCCACCGCCTGCAGGCGGTGGGCAGCCCGCTGGGGCTGCTCTCCGAACTGGTCACGGACCGGCTCAGCCACCTGCCCCCGGGCGCGTTGCGCCCCTCCGATCTGGACGCCCTGCTGGTCACAGAACGGATCTTCGGGCCGCTGGGCGCCGCCATCCAGGCCGGCACGTTCATCGTGCTGGCCACCCACCCCGACCTGCGGGCCGAGGAGGACCGTCTTGAGGCGGCCGAGGCCGCCCTCGACGACGGCGTCGAACCCGACGACCCGCGCGTCGAAGAGGTCGCCGTACAGCGATGCGCTCACCTAATGGCCCTGAATCAGGCCATCGAGGCAGCTGGTCTCGACGCGGCCGAGGAGAAGATCTTCGAGATCTACGACGCCGACCTGAAAGGGGAGGAGGGCACAGAGAGCACAGAGATGAGTGCCGCCGCAGCGATCACCAAGATGCCTTACGACTTCTCTCCTGCCCGGATGCGCTGCGTGGAACTCGCCGGACGGCTCTTCGGCGAGGCCCTTGCCAACGCCCACTCGGCGGACAGCTGATCGCCTGTGCCTGGAACTGACGTGGCCCGACAACCGGTAGAACACCCGCTACCGCTAGGTGATGGCCGGCCTAACGGGGCCCGCTTCACCCAGCAACAATTGCTACCACCGGTAGGATCGTGGGCATGGGCGGTAGCAAGAAGTACTCCATCAGTCTCCCCGAAGACCTCGCCGAGGCCGCACGCAGCCATGTGGGTCCCGGCGGTTTCTCCGCCTACGTGGCCGAGGCGCTGGAGCAGCGTGTGGCCATGGACAAGCTGCGTGAGATCGTCACGGACTTCGAGACGGACCACGATCCGTTGTCCCGGGAGGAGATCGAGGCGGCCCGCGCCGTGCTGCGTCACGACCAGCGTGCCGGGGGCGGTGCCGCAGCCTGATGCCCGGCACGCTCCTCCTCGACAGCGAGGGCCTGTCCAAGCTCTACCTCAAGGACCGCACCGTCCTGGCTCTCGTCCGAGCAGCCTCGGAAGAAGGCATCCGAGTGGCCACGACTGCCATGACCACCCTTGAGGCGGACTACGAACGCGTCCACCCCGCCCGCATCCAGTGGGTGCTCTCCCGGATCGACGTCCATGACGTCACCAAGAACGTCACCGACCAAGCCGCAGTACTGTTGCGCGGCCACCGCCTCGGAGGCCACAAGTACGCCATTGACGCTGTCCTCGCGGCCATCGCAGGTTCCGTGCCGGGACCAGTCACCGTCCTCACCTCAGACCCGGAGGACATCAGCCTGCTCTGTGGACCCCCCATCGAGGTCATCAAAGTCTGACGATGTGGACCGGGGGCGCGGGCACCCCGCCAGCTCGGCGAACCGACCAGTGAACCGACGACCAGTGACCGACGACCAGTGACCGACGACCAGAACCGGCGAACTGCCCCCGCCGGCCCCCCTGTTCACCCCCGCCCACTCTCCTCAATCGCCTCCCGAAGCCGCCGAACCGCCTCCTCCACCGCACTGTCCGCAAGGTTCCCGTACCCCAGCACCAACCCATGCTCGCCGCGCGCCTCCGTCGCGTGGTACGCCGCCAACTCGGCGACGCGTAGGGAACGGCGGGCCGCCCCGTTGACCACCGCCGCCGTGTCCACATCCGCCGGCAGCCCGAGGATCAGGTGCAGGCCCGCCGCGACCCCGGAGATCGGGGCGGCCGGGATGTGGGTGGCGAGGGAGCGGACCAGGGCGTCTCTGCGCTTGCGGTAGCGCTGGCGGCAGGCGCGTAGGTGGCGGTCGTACGCGCCCGACTCCAGCAGAGTCGCGAAGGCCAGCTGGTCGACCGTCGGGGGCTGGGTCGCCGCCTGGTCGGCCTCATGGAGGCGGGTGGTCCAGCGGGGCGGCGCCACGATCCAGCCGATGCCCAGCGCCGGGGAGATGATCTTGCTGAGTGACTTGAACAGGATCACCCTGGACGGGTCCATGCCCTGGAGGGCGGCCACCGGACGGCGGTCGTAGCGGAACTCGGCGTCGTAGTCGTCCTCCAGTACGACGCCGTCCACCCGGCGTGCCCAGTGCAGCAGGGCCGCCCGCCGCTCGGGTACGAGCACGCTCCCCAGCGGGAACTGGTGCGCCGGGGTCGTCAGCACCGCCCGTAGGCCAGCGTGTCCGGCAAGGTCCTCAGTGCACAGGCCGCCCTCGTCGGTCGGGACGGGCACCGCGTCGAGGCCCGCGGCGCGGATCACCTCACGCAGCCGGGTCCAGCCGGGCTCCTCGCAGCCGACCGCGGTGATGCCCTGGGCCCGCAGGGTGTGGCAGACGCGCCGTACGCCATCGGTCACGCTCGTGCACACCGTCACGTCCCGCGCGTCGGCGACGACACCCCGGGAGCGGGCCAGGTACTCGGCGAGCAGCCGCCGCAGCCGGGGATGACCGCCGGACTGCGGATACCCGAACTCGGTGAACTCGGCCTCCGTCACTTGCGCGCGGACGGCGTCCGCCCACCGGCGGCGCGGAAACGCGCGCAGGTCGGGCAGACCGGGCGCGAGGTCGAACCGGGCCACCGCAGCCTGCGGGGCGGCGCGGTCGGGTGCGTCGGCGTCGGGGGTGTTCGACCAGCACACCCGTGTGGCGGAGCCCGTCCGGGCCTCGAGATAGCCCTCGGCCACGAGCTGCCCGTACGCCTCGGTCACCGCCCACCGCGAACAGCCCAGGTCGGCGGCCAGCTGACGGCTCGGCGGCAGCGCGGTGCCAACCTCGATACGCCCCTCCCTGATGGCCGCGCGCAGCGCCCGCTTCACCCGCTCGTGCAGCGGCCCGTCGTCGGCTCCGCCGAGGTGCAGCAGGAGATCTCCCGCCGGATTGGTCCGTGAATTGGTCTGTGATACCCGCATGCCATTGGACGGTAGCAGCGAGCCATTTCCCCCTAACTTCGAATGTGTACGAGAGCGACAACCAAGCGAGAAACAGCCGTACGCAACAGACATGGGAGCAAGTCGTGGCAACTATGAGGCGATCGACGCAGACCCAGGCCCACCCGCTGTTCCTCGGCGTGTTCGCCGACTGGCACGCCAAGGTCGGCGCCATGTCGGCGCTGCCGGACGCGCCCGTCGTACCGGACGACTCCCGGCCGCGTCGGCCCGTGTCCCGGTGGCTGCGGCGCCGGGAGATCGACTGGCCGCGAACCCGCTGACACCAGGTGACACCAGGTGACAGACACGACATGACGACATACGGCCGCGCCCCGCTGGATCCCACCAGCGGGGCGCGGCCGTATATCCACCCAATATCCACCCAATATCCACCCACTGTCTCGGCGTCTCACCTCGCCGCGAGCAGGCCGTCGATCTCCCGCAGCTGGTCCGCCGTGAGCGGGCCGTGTTCCAGCGCGGCGGCGTTCTCCCGTACCTGGGCGACCGTCCGCGCCCCCGGCACCGGCAGCAGCGCGGGTGAGCGGGCCCACAGCCAGGCCAGCGCGCCCTGGGTGAGCGTGCGGCCGCCGGAGGTCAGGATGTGCCGTACGGACTCCAGTGCCTCGGCGAGTTCCTTCACCGGTGCGCCGTCCTTGAAGTAGTTGAGCCAGTCCGGGGAGCGGCGCCGGAAGTCCTGCTCGTCGGTGATCAGGGAGCCCAGCGGGTGTGCGCCGGTCAGGAGGCCGGTGCCCAGGGGGCCTCGGGCCAGGGCGGGGATGTCGTGGGTCTCGCAGAGGTCGACGAGGGCGGGTGCGTCGTGCACCACGTTGATCTCGAACTCCAGGCCCCCGAAGCCGGGTTGGCCGATCCAGGCGGCGGCGAGTTCCGGGTCGTCCGTCGACCAGCCGTACGCGCGGATCGCGCCCTCCGTCACCAGGTCCTGGAGGGTGCCCAGCAGCTCGTCTGCCTCGGCGACGGGCAGGCCGGACAGGTGGAGGAGGTAGAGGTCGAGGTAGTCGGTGCGGAGCCTGCCCAGGGAGGCCTCCAGGGCCTGGCGGACGTATCCGGGGGTGGCGTTCTGGCCCGTGAGCTGGCGGGCCTCCTCGTCGATGGTGTTGCCCCACTTGGAGACCAGGGTGATCCGGTCCCGTGTGTCCGGCTTGCCCGACAGGGTCTCGCCGATCAGGCGTTCGGCGGTGCCCGTGCCGTAGGCGTCGGCGGTGTCGTAGAGGGTGATGCCGCTGTCGTACGCGGCCCGGAACACGTCCGCCGCCTCGGCGCGGTCGAACCGGGCGCCCCAGCCGAGGGGCTGGTCACCGGCGGCGGAGGGGCCGCCCAGTGCCCAGGTGCCCAGCCCGAGGGCCGATACCTCGGGTCCGCCGGCGACAAGGGTTCGCCGCCGGTCACTCATGTCACTCATGTCACTCCCTTTGTTCATGCACTCTGTTCCGTGACCGGTGTCTTCACCGGTACTCCGGGCAGTTTGTCGATCTTCTTCCGGCCGGTCAGCAGCAACACCCCGCCCGCGCCGAGCAGTTCGGCCGCCGTGCAGATCACCCTGCTGGCCAGGGCCGCCGCGCCCGCCTGGGCCCAGGGCAGTACGGCCGACAGCGCGGCGAGCAGGACGAGCTCCCGGGTGCCGGCGCCGTCGGGCACCACGAGGGTGAGCGCCCCGACGACCGTGGCCAGGGCGAACGCGCCCAGGCAGACCGGCAGCGCCCGTCCCGGCGAGGCGCCGAGCAGGACGGCGATCAGCCACAGGTGCAGGCCCGAGACCGCCCAGCACAGCGTCTCCAGCCCGATCGCCGCTCGCACACTCCGGTCGGAGAACTCCGCCGAGGGCGGCTCGCGTCGCAGCAAGCGGGCCGCCCCCGACACCACACGCAGCAGCAGCCGCGGGCGCCACAGCACGGCGAGGGCGAGCGGGGCCGCCGCCAGCAGCCACAGGCCTCCGGCACCGAGCCCCGGCGCGCACAGCAGGCCCACGACGGCGGCGGTCAGCAGCACCACGACCGTGTTGAGCAGATAGGCCGTCACCATCCGGCCGGCTCCCACGCCGACCGCACCACCGAGTCGGACGTAGGCCAGCACTCCCCACACCGGCCCCGGGATGTACTTGCCCAGCAGGGCGAGGAAGTAGATGCGCGCGCTCTGCCGGGCGGGCAGCGGTGCGCCGAGCCCGGTCAGGCCGGCCCGCCAGGAGGCCCAACCAGCAAGCTGACCAAGGGACTTGGCCATGAGCGCGCAGCCGAGCAGTGCGGTGGCCCGGGGGCCGGAGAGCATCGTGAGGACGTCGTCGCCGTGTCCCCAGAGCACCGCGCCCATGCCGGCGGTGGCCGCGGCGAGGAAGGTCGCCGCCAGGGCCGTTCTGAGGAAGCGTCTGCTCCGGCTCATCCGGACGCCCGCACGGAGACGACGGTCTCCTGGAGACGGTGGTCGGAGATCTCCGGCAGCGCGCTGAGCGCGTACCGGTAGGTCTTCAGGCCCGACGAGGTGAACGTCCAGTCGAGCCGCCACAGCCGCAGCCTGCCCTGCTCGTTCCAGGAGAGGGGCAGGACCGAGTCGCCGTGGTCTGCCGCGTCGTCCAGTGCCGAGCGCAGTGGCCGCAGATCGCCCATCGCGGCGGTGGTGTTGAAGTCCCCGGCCACCAGGAGCGGGTTGCGGTTGGCGTCGATGTCGTCGAGCAGCCCCCGGTACTGGGCGCGGCGGGCCGCCTCGCGGTCGTGGATCACCCGGTAGAAGGTGGGCGTCAGGAAGCTCTCGCGCATGTCCACCTGGACGGGGATGTGCACGTTGTAGAGGGAGACGACCTCCCCCCGGACGCGGATGTCGGTCCGCAGCACCTTCCCGGTCCGGTAGACGTCGTACCAGTCGGGCGAGGCGGCGCGGGCGGTGGCCCGGTACGGGCCGACGAGCGGGCGGGCGACGATCGGGTACCGGGAGAGCGTGACGAGTTCGCCCTGTACGGCCACGTGATACTGGGGGAACTCCCTTCTGATCCGGGCCATGTCGTCGATCCGGCGCTCGTTGGCGTCGTCCTGGTCGCTCCAGACGTACTCCTGGAGGAGATAGACGTCGGCGTTGCGTGCCTTCAGCGCCTGGTAGAAGCGGTCGGGGGTGGTGCTCTTTCCCCAGGCCAGGGTGTTGAAGGACACGACGCGCAGTGCGCCGGGGGGTGCCTCGGCGTCGCCGTTCCACAGGGCGGCCGGGTTCAGGCCCGCCCACGGGTAGCCGAGGACCAGCCCGGCCAGGGCGAGACCGGTGACGGCCAGCGCGGGCCGCCGGGGCACCTTGCGGCGGGCCAGCCGGGCGGCGGGGACACCGGCCAGCAGGAGGAGGGGTACGGCGAGAAAGGCGAGGGGCGGTTCGAGGTTGAGCGCCATCATGGCCCACCAACGGCCACTGAGCGCGTACTGGAGGAGGAGCAGGGCCAGCCATCCGACGCCGACCGCGACCAGCAGCCGGGTGTAGAGGCACCAGCGGGGTGGGGTCGCGGGGGCGGCGGCGGCATCCGGGCGTACGGCATCGGAGCCGGTGTCGGAGGGGGGCTCCCGGGTGAGGTCGAGGCGGTCGGCGATATCCGTACCGCGCGTGTTGTGCGTGCTGTGCGGACGGTGAGTGCTGTGCGTGCTGTCCGTGGCCATGGTTCTCCCCGTCCTCAGTGGGCGGGCAGGACGGCCACGGGGGCGTCCTCGCGGTCGTACAGGGCGCGGAAGCGGCCGGAGAGCAGCCAGTGGAGGACCCCCGTCACCACCCCGGAGGCGACCGCCAGGTTGAAGACGAACTGGACGGCGACGAAGAACAGCAGGAAGCCGGTGCCGCGCGCGGCGCGCACATAGCGGTACATGCCGAGGTCGCAGCCGAGGGACAGGGCCAGTAGCCCGGCGGGCAGGAGCCAGCCGACGGGACCCACGAGCAGCGGCAGCAGCAGGGCGGGCAGGGCCAGCAGCGCGGCGAGGCTGCCCCACGCGCGGGACGCGGTCTCGAAGCCCTTGGCGAACTTCCGCCGACGGGCGTACAGCGGTATGCGCAGCCGTGCCCGGGTGAAGATCTTGCGGGCCAGTGGCAGGAGTTCGTGGTCGTCGTCGTGGGTGCCTCTGACGGCGGAGGTGAGGATGAGGTCGTAGCGGGCGGAGAGGCGCAGCCCGTAGTCCACCTCCTCGGTCTGGCGGAGGCGGGCGTCGAACGGGCCTACGTCGTCGTACACCCGGCGCCACATGGCGCAGATGGACGGGAAGAGGAAGGTGACGGTGCCCTCCGCCGTCTCCCGCCAGTAGTAGGCCTGGAGGGAGCGGCACTCCTCGACCATGCTGTCCCGGATCAGCGGTACGGGTTCGTAAATACCGCACACGGCACCGGCGTTGGGCTCCGCGAGCAGCCGGGTCACGGCCTTTTCCACGGCGTCCGGGGCGAGTGCCACATCGGAGTCGAGGAAGAGGAGCACCTCGCCGTTGGAATGTCGTACGCCGACGTTGCGGGTGGCGGCGACCCCGCTGTTGGTACCGGTGCTGAGCACGGTGACGCCGGCCTCGCGGGCGATGTGCGCGGAGTCGTCGGTGGAGCAGTCGTCCACGACGATCACCTCGAGGTGTGGGTACGTCTGCCGGCGTACCGAGTCGAGGCACAGGCCGATCGTGCGGCCGTAGTTGTAGTTGGGGACGATGACGGAGACCAGGGGGAGCGAGTCCATGGCAAATCGTTCCTTCGGTGGGGCCGGAGAGGTCGGTGCCGGCGAAGTCAGTGAAGTGCCGCGAGGCATACGGCCGTCAGCGCGGCCCACAGCAGTCCGCTGCCGACCAGCAGCCGGTCGCCGGAGAGGGTGCGCACCGGGTCGGCGCCGCCGTGTCCGACGAGCAGGAGCTGCAGATAGCGGAAGACGGCGAAGAACGCGCAGGGCGCGGTGAGCAGGACCAGGGTCGCCGTGCCGTCCTGGAGGGCCATGTCCGAGCGGACGCAGAGGAGATAGCCGACGGTGGCCAGGGTCGCGCTGATCACGGTCAGATGGTCCAGGTAGGGGACGGTGTAGCCGCGCAGCGCGGGCCGGTGGGAGGCGTTGCCCTGGGCCAGTTCGTGCCGACGCTTGCCGAAGACGAGCAGCAGGCAGACCGCGAACACGGTGAGCAGCAGCCAGCCGGAGGCGGGCACGTCGACGGCCGTGTACCCCTGGAGCGTGCGCAGTACGAACCCGAGGGCGACGCAGAAGGCGTCGATGAGCGGGATGTGCTTGAGCCGCAGGCTGTAGGCGAGGTTCAGCGCGAGGTAGACGAGTACGGGCCAGCAGCGGGCCGGAGAGGCGAGGGCGACCCCGCCCGCGAAGAGCGCGCACACGACGGCCAGGAACGCGAGAGCGGTGGGGACCCGGAGTCGGCCGGAAGCGAGCGGGCGGTGCCGTTTGACGGGGTGCAGGCCGTCCCGGTGCCGGTCGAGGACGTCGTTGAGGACGTACACGGCGACGGAGGCGAGCACAAACAGCCCGGTCGACCAGGCGATGCCCAGCACGGTGTCGGTCCCCCAGACCGGCATCGTGATCAGGGCGAGCGCCACGGCCAGCGGGTTCTTGGCCCACTGGTAGGGGCGGGACAGGGTCAGCAGCTCGGCGAACGGACCGCGCCGGCGGGCGCGTTGTGGGGGAGTCGGGGGAGCGGCGAGCGCGGACGCGTCCAGGGACGGGCGCGTACCGGGCGTGGTGACGGTGGACATGGGTGATCTCCTCGTGCCAGAAGTCGAGGGAGAGCGAGGGGAGTTGGGTGGGGCGTTGGGTGGGGCGTCGCGTGGGGGGAACGGCGACGTGCGGATCCGCCGTACGGGTCAGAAGAGGACCTTGGCCAGTCCGAGGGCGCCCTGGCGCCAGGGGTCGCGGCTGGTCCGGCCGGCCCGGGCGGCCCGCGCTCCGCGCGGCTGTTCGCGCCACCAGCGGTACGTGGCGAGGATGGCGTCCCGGTTGGAGCTGCGGGGGACGAAGCCGAGCGTCTCCCGGATGTGGTCGGTGCTGACGTACGAATCGGCGCGCAGCTTCTGCAGGAGCCGTCCGTAGACCGGGGACAGATGGGCCTTCTGGAGCAGTTGGAGCGTGGCGAGGGCGGGCCCGGCCGGGACGGAGACGATGCGTTTGCCGTGTCCGGCCTCGTCCAGGACGGCCTGGAAGTCCTCGCGCAGGGTGCCGAACTCGGCGGCGGCGACGTTGAAGGTGCCGTTCGCGGCGGACGCGGGCGCGGTGGCGGCCAGGACGACGGCGTCCACCAGGTCGTCGATGGCGAGCATCTGGATGCGTACGTCACCGCGGCCGAGCACCGGGAAGTTGCGGCCTTCCTCGGCCCATTCGAAGAGCATCGAGAACAGGCCCATGCGACCCGGGCCCACGAAGGTCTTGGGGCGCAGCACCGGCAGCACCATGCCCTCGTCCCGGAACCCCAGTGCGAGCGCCTCGGCCTCTGCCTTGGCCCGGCTGTAGTGGTCGACGGGCGCGTAGGGGTGGGTCTCGGGGGTGGGGACGATCTCCGGGAGGCCGTAGACGGCGGTCGAGGAGATGTGGACGACGCGGGGTACGTCGAGCCGGCGGGCGGCGGTGAGGAGGGTGCGGGTGCCGCCGACGACGATCGAGCGGATCTCCTCGGCCGGGTAGCTCGGCAGGGCCGCCGCGCAGTGCACCAGCAGATCGGCGCCTTCCAGGGCGCGTCCCACCGCCTCCGGGTCGCGGATGTCGCCGGTGATCTCCCGCACGCCGGACGGCTGTTGACCGCTGGGTGCGATGTCGAGGCCGGTGACGGACCAGCCGTCGGCGGCGAAGCGGGCGACGAGGTTGCGGCCCAGCATGCCGCTGCTGCCCGTGACTACGACGCGGCTCACCATCGGGCCAGGACCCGGTCGCGGGCGAACTTGGTGAGCAGGCCCGGCAGCCCCTTGGCGAGGGTCGCGTCCAGGCTCTCCAGGAAGTAGTTCACCTCGGCCGGTTCGACGACCAGCGAGGGCGCCACCACCAGCGGGTTGTCCCCGTTGGGGCTGAAGTAGGTGAGGATGCCGTGCTCGCGGTAGAGCTCGGCGATCACCGCGCTGGTGATCAGCTTCGTACGGAACTTCGGGTCGGCCGCCAGCCCCGAGGGCGCCAGTTTGCCCGCCAGGTCGAGCAGTTTCGTACCGCCGCCGAGGAAGACGCCGTGGATGGCGCCGACGCCTTCGGTGGCCCTCACCGTCTCGGGGTGCTTGCGCTGGATCTCGGCCAGCCCGTGGGTGAGCATCTCCTCGATCTTGCGGGCCCGGCCGGGGTAGTCCTCCTCGACGATGATGTTGACGGCCTCCATCGCGGTGGCCGTCTCCTCGCCGAAGCCGTAGTAGGTCGTGGAGTGCAGGATCACCTCGCTCAGCCGGTCGTAGGCCTTGCGGAACACCGGCTCCCGCGTGGTGTATCCGGCGATGGACGCCTTGCCGCCGCCGAAGGACTTGGAGTAGGTGAGGATGTCCGGTATCAGCCCGTCGTAGCGCATGAAGTAGAAGAGGCTGCCCGACTTGCCCCACCCGGTGTAGACCTCGTCGAAGATCAGGACGATGTCCTCCCGGGTGCACAGCTCCCGCAGTTCCCGCAGCGCGGCCTCGGTCCAGCTGTTCATGGTGGAGGCGCTGAAAGGTTCCACCATGATCGCGTAGACGTCGCATGACCCGTCGGCGGTGCGGTGGGCGGCCACCAGGTCGCGGATGGCGTCGATGTCGCCGTACGGATACGTCACGTTGGGGATGCCGGGGAAGCGGAAGCTGTTCTCCAGGGAGCCGGTGAGGCTGCCCGTGGCGATCAGCTTGCCGTGGAAGCTGATGTCCGACCGCAGGATCGTCTGCCGCTTGCCCTCGTGGTACTTGTACGCCAGCTTGATGGCGCCCTCGTTCGCCTCGGCGCCCGAGTTGGGGAAGTACGAGATGTCGAGGTCGCCGGGGAGGAGCCGGCCGACGTTGTGGCTGAGCGCGGCCACATAGGGCGACAGGAACGCCTTGTGGACCTCCATCCGGCCGCGTTCCGCGAAGCGCCTGCGGGCCTCGAGGATGCGCGGGTGGTTGTGCCCGTGGTTCAGGACCCCGACGGCCCCGGTGAAGTCGAGGATCTTTCCGCCGTCCCGGGTGTGCAGCCAGACCCCCTCGGCCTTCTCGATCAGCTGCTTGCCGAAGCCGAACGTGGTGGTGAGGGACACGTGGCTGCGGCTCACGTAGTCCCGGTAGAGAGCCTGTACCTGCTTTGCGCTGAGCTGTTCGCACTGCTCGATTCCGATGAGCTCGGGCATGAGTGGCTTCCTCTCGCGTCGCTGCTGGGTTGCGTTGTCTCCGTGCTGGTTCGAGCGAGGGCCTAGGGCCAGTCGATCAGGACGTGCATTGCTGACCACCACCTTGTGGGTCCGGAGGGACAGGGCACGTGCTCCGGTGTTGCCAAACGAACGTAACAGCGCTTGCCAGAGCTTGGCAAGTACTTGCCAAAGCGGTGAGTAATCGGGCCGTGACGTGCGGATGTTCCCCTTTTGGCTGCTCAAATGGGCAGTCCGAGGGCAGGTGAAGATCTCGTGAACGGCCGGGGATCCACCGGTCGAAGGGCCCGGTGAAGCGCTTGGGGCATATGCTTGCCAGAAATGGCACGCGCATCGCCCGTGTCGAACTTGGCAAATCCTTGCCAGTCCCCCCGTGCGCGACTAGCGTGGTCACGGCGTCGGGGGACACATCACGCATCTCATCTCACGAGGTGGCTCAGGCCCTGCCGGACGAGGCCCCGCCACCCTCACGAGCAACTGGGGGAGACCCACATGGTGGAGCAACCTGCCTTCGGACGCCGCCTCAGGGAAATGCGCAGGGAACGGGGGCTGTCACAGGCGGCCGTCGCCGGCGACAACATGTCGACCGGCTATCTGTCCCGGCTGGAGTCGGGGGCGCGCCAGCCGACCGCGCGCGCGGTCGCCTACCTGGCCGAACGGCTCCAGGTGGACCCCTCCGAGTTCGACGAACCGAGCGTCGGCTCGGTCGCCGAGGCCCTCGCGCTGGCCACCTCGTCCGACGGCGGCGACGAGGCGCTGCGGAAACTGTCCGCGGCCCTGGAGCAGTCGCCCGCCGTCGATCCGACGCTGCGCTGGCAGGTCCTGTGGCTCCTCGCCGGCGCCGCGGCCGGACACGGCGAGCGCGTGGAGGAGGCCAGGCTGCGCGAGGAACTGGTGCGCACCGCCGAGGAACTGATGATTCCCGAACTGCAGTGCAGGGCACGTGCCCAGCTCGCCCGCTGTCTGCGCTCCCTCGGGGATATTCCCCGGGCACTGGAGGCCGCGCAGGAGGCGAGCCGACTGGCCCACGATCACAAACTGTCGGTCCAGGACACCGGCGCGGCCCTGCTGACGCTGGTCTCGGTGGAGGCGGAGGCGGGCCGGCTCTACGACGCCAGGGCGCACGCCGACGACCTGCTCGCCCTGGTGGCAGAACGTACGGACACCCTGCGCGCGGAAGCCCTGTGGGCGGCGGCCACGGTGAGCTTCCGTCAGGGCGACTCCGCCACCGCCCGGCAACGGCTCGAGCAGGCCATAGAGGAGTTCGACAGCCGACTCGACCTGGTCCTGTGGATGCGACTGCGACTGGCCGCCGCCTCCCTCTACCTCCAGGTCTCACCCCGCCGGCTCGACGAGTGCGGGCGGCGCCTGGACGAGGCGGAACCCGCGCTCGCCCTCGTCGGAACCCCGGTGCTGCGCCAGGAGATGCTGACGCTCCGGGTGCACCTCGCCTTCGAGGAGGGCCGGTACGAGGACGCGCGCGCGGCCCACGACGAACTCGTGCTCGACGAACTGAGGCTCACCTACCGGGACCGCATCCGGCTCGACATGCTCCACAGCCGACTGCTGATCCAGGAGGGCCACACCCAGCAGGGCAGCTCGCAGCTGCGCGAACTCGCCGAACGGGCCCAGCAGACGTCGAACATCGACCTGGCCGCCGAGATCTGGCGGACCCTCGCGGAGACACCCGACCGACAGTGAGGTCTCGTACAACGCATTCACCGTGGCGTGAGTCTGACTGGGCGGTACATGCGGGCGACGCATGTACACGGAGGGACAGACGGGGGTGGACGCGTGAGACGCATGACGCTGCGTGCGACGCGGAACGGAAATTCGAACAGGTACAGAAAGCAGTTCAGCAAGCAGTTCAGCGAGCAGTTCAGCAAGCAGCACGGAAAGCTGTTCAGGAAGCGGTCGGCCACCGGGGCGGTCTCGGTCGCGGCGGCCCTGGCCGTGGTGGCCGGGCTGCTGCAGTTCACGGCGGGGCCGGCCGCCGTTGCGGCGGACGACCGCGCCATGCCGTCCGTCACGCTGCCCGGCGCACACCGGACCGCGCCCCGGCGAGCGTTTCTGGCCACTGCCGACAACACCGGGTACCTCGCGACCCCGAGGTACTACGACAGCGACGCCTCGACGGTGTGGATCGGCCGCGACGGCTCGAGCGGGCAGTTCCCCCGAGCCTATTTCGACACGTACAACGGCGGCTTCGGGCTGGAAATGGTTCCGCCGACCTGGAACGTGTGGCAGATCCGGCACTACTCCACCGGCAAAGCGACGCGGTTCACCCTGTTGGACGGTGACTTGGTCACCGAGGTCTTCGCCGAGAACCGTCTGCTGGTCTCCCGCCAGGTCGAGGGGAAGTGGACGCTCCACCTCCTGGAGATGCCCGCGGGCGGCGGCAGGCCGGTCGACCGGCTGGTGACCGGCGTGGACGACGACTTCACGGGGAATGTGTTCCGCCCGACGTCGGACAACCGGGGAGCCGCGTTCGTCTACCAGAACAGCGATCGCGTCTACCGCGCCGCGCTGTTCGACTTCGAGACCGCCTCGGTGACTTACGTCCCGTACGACGACGGCCTCGGCGCCCTGGACGATCCCCACATGGCCGCCGACAGGGTTCTCTTCACCTATCAGGACAAGGCCTACAAGCGGAGCCTGTACATCGTCGACCGCGATCATCCGGAGGTTCCCGGGCACCGCTTCGATGTTCCGGAAGGCGTTTGGCCGGAGGCCCGCGCGATCGGCGACTGGGTGCTGTACCCCGACGGCGGCAAGAAAGCGATCCGTGCCGTGCCGGTGACCGGCGGCCCGGCGCGGACACTGCTGACCGCCTCGACCGGCACGTTGATCGACGGCGCTGACGGCAGTTTCACCATCGAGGGCGGTACGGACGCGAAGCAGTGGGCGATCCAGCGCGTCACCCTGGGCCCGGACGGGGCGCCGACCGCCAAGCCGGTGGTGCCCCTGCCGCCCGTCTCGGTGTACGAGGCCGGTGGCGTCGCCGTCGACCAGGGGCGGGTGTTGCTCGGCACCGAGAGGGCGGACGCGACCAGTCCGGTCGCCGGCACCGATCTCACCGCCTCCGCGCTCTCCCTGGCGGCCGACGGCACACTGACCGCCGCATCACCGAAGAAGGTGCGCGAACTCGATTACGTGGTGTGGGAGTCCGACGGCGGCATCCCCATCAAGTGCTACGAGGAGTGCCTGCGGCTCACCGGCACCGGGGAGGGCGACATCTCCCACCCGGTGGACCCCGTCTCGGCTGTCGTGGCGGCGTCCGGCCCGTACCGGGTGGTCATATACGCAGGCGGACAGCAGGTGCGGGACGGGGACAAGGTGCTGGCCCGCGGTTCCTGGCCGGCTGCCGCCCTCTGGGGGAACACGCTGTGGACGGCGGGGACCGACTCGCGGGGCAGGCCCGTGCTGGACAGGTTCTCGCTGCCGTCGATGCGGAAGCTGGGAAGCCTGTCGCTCGGCTCCTGCCTTCCGTCCGATCTGCAGGTGGTGGGCCGGTACATCTACTGGTCCTGCGGGCGCAACGCGCCGGCGTACGTCTACGACCAGGTCACGCGGGCGAAGCAGACCGTCCCGCGGGGCTACGCGAAACTGGCCGACGGCTATCTGGTCTCCCAGGACGACAAGGCCGGCAAGCTGCTGATCACCTATCTGCGGGGCGCGGTCCCCGCCAACCGGGTCCGCACGGACGTACTCGGCCCGCTGCCGTCCCCGCCGTACGCTCTCCCCGATCGCCGCGGCCGGTTCTGGAACGTCGACCGGTTCGGCGGCCCGGTCGCCTATCTGACGGCGTCCGGTGACGTGACGGTGAAATGGCCCAAGGTGACCACCTCCCCGTTCGCGGTGACCGACGCCATCCTCCCCACCCCTGTCGACCTGTGCCAGGGCAAGGGCTTCGAGGGCGTCTGGCAGCTGACCAGACCGGCCGCGAACTGGAAGCTGACCATCACCACCTCCGGCGGCGCCGCGGTACGGACCTTCACCGGCGGCCTCGCCCGCGGCAAGCTCGCCGTGACCTGGGACGGGCGCGCCCGCAACGGTGCGGTGGTCCGTACCGGCAGCTACCGGATGAGACTGACCGCCCGGCCCGTGAACGGCGGCAAGAGCACGCTGCTCTACGACAAGCAGGTGCCGGTACGGTCGTTGGAGCGCCACGAATTCGGCCGGAACCGGGACGGCATCGGCGATCTGATCACCTTCGACAGCGCCGGTCAGCTGGGGATCGCGCCGGGTTCCGGGCGCGGCACCATCGACAGGCCCGAGAGCCTGGGCGGCGGCTGGCCCACCTCGTCGACTTTCGTACCGTTCGGTAACCTGAGCGGCCCCTGGTGCAACGATCTCCTCGTGCGGGACTCCGCCGGGCAGCTGACCCGGTACAACGGCACCTGCGGCGACGCGTTCACGCCGAGGACCTGGCACCGCACGCTTGGCACCGGCTTCGGCGCGTACGACGTGCTGACCTCCCCCGGTGACCTGACGGGTGACGGCCACCCCGACCTGATCGCCCGCGACAGGGCAGGCGTGCTGTGGCGCTACGCCGGCGACGGCAGGGGCGGCCTGACCGCGCGGGTCAAGGTGGCCGCGGGCCTGGGCGGCTACACCCGGCTGGTCGGCGCGGGCGACATGAACGGCGACGGCATCGGCGACATGGTCGGCCTGGACCGTGCGAACGTGCTGTGGCGCTGGCTCGGCAACGGCAAGGGCGCCTTCGGCAGCCGGACCCGCATCGCCACCGGAATCTCCGTCAACGCCCTGGCGGTACCCGGCGACCTGAACGGCGACGGACGCCCGGACCTCGTCGGCCGGGACAGCGCGGGCTCCCTGTGGCGCTGGAGCGGCACACCGTCCGCCACCTTCGGCACGAAGACCCGCATCGCCACCGACTGGAACGGTTACACGGGCCTGTACTGAGCTCCTCCGGTAAGTCATGGATCAAGGGCCTCACCGTTCGCGGTGGGGCCCTTCGCCGTGGTGCCGGTGGGAACCGCAGTGCAGGATGCGGCGTCCTGATGTACAAGACCGGAGGAACGTATCCGACTTACGCCACCTCGGGCCTTTCTGAAGATATCGGAGAGGATGGTGGAAATGGCGCGTCGGAAGCACTCCCTCGCCCGCGCTGCCGCTCTGGGTACGGTCGCCGCGGCGGTCGCCCTGCTCACGAGCTGCACGCCGAACAGCGGCCCGGTGACCAGCGGCGGTCCAGTGACCAGCAGCAGCCCTTCGAACGCGGTGCGATCCCCTTCGCCCTTGGCCGGGCCCACCACCGCCGGCGCCCCCGCCAGGACCGGCGGCTGCCGTTCCTTGCTGGTACCGCCCGCGGTCAAGGCGAGCGTCACGGCGGCCTACCGCAGCCACGCCCAGCCGCCCCTCACCCACATCGCCCCGGTCAAGGGCACGTTCTACTACGGCAGTTGTGACGGCACCCGCTACGCGGGAACCCGCTTCCAGCTCACTCCGGGCAGCACCTACGCCGAGCAGGTCGCCCTGCAGGACGACGGCGCCGCGATGAAGTACTTCGTCGACAGCCCCGGCACCGGCTGGCGCTACCTGGCCGACGGCGGCTTCCCCGCCGACCCTCGGGGCTGCGCCGCGATCCCCCAGATCCCGGCCCACCTGGCCACGCTGTGGAACGACTGCCGGACGGCTCCATAACCGAACAGCCGAGCAGCCGAGCAGCCGAACGGCCCGAACGGCCCGAACAGCCGATCAGCGCAAGCCGGCGAAGAGATCGTTCTCGGGTATGGCCGCGCCGGTGGTGTCCTGGACCCTCAGGAACGTCTCCAGGCCCATGAACTCGCCGAACCTCTCCTTGCCCATCTTGAGGAAGAAGATGTTCTCGCCCTGGCTGGCGTGCGCGGCCAGCGCGTCGAACTTCTGGTCACTGAACGCGGTGGTGTCCACCCAGGTGGTGATCTGGTCGTCGGGCAGACCGATCTCGGCCAGCGCGGCGGCCTCGGCGGGATCCGGCTCCGGCATGTCCTCCGCGAACTCGCGGATGATCTCGCCGAACTGCTGCATCTTCGAGCGGGGCATCGTGGTCCAGTACACCTTCGGTGTCAGCCCGGTCATCTCCAGCGCCGCCATCGTGATGCGGTGGGCCTGGATGTGGTCGGGATGGCCGTAGAAGCCGTTCTCGTCGTAGGTGACGACCACATCGGGGCGGTAGTGCCGCATGAGTTCCGCGAGCCGGGCCGCGCCCTCCTCCACGGGGGTCCGCCAGAAGGATCCGGGGGCGTCGTTGCCGGCCCAGCCCATCATCCCGGAGTCGGCGTAGTCGAGCATCTCCAGGTCGCTGATCTTCAGGACCTCACAGCTGGCCTCGAGTTCCTGTCGGCGCATCACGGCGACCGCCGCCGGATCGTGCCCGGGATCACCCGGCTTCGTGCCTCCCGGCCCGTCACCGCATCCCCCGTCGGTACAGGTCACGAGGACTGTGCGGATGCCCTCCGCGGCATACCGGGCGAGGACCCCTCCGGTCCCGGTGGCCTCGTCGTCGGGGTGCGCGTGCACGGCCATGAGCGTCAAGGGCCGGTCAGTCATGGAACAGTCCTCCAGCGTGTGAATACGTCCGACTCCGAGTGAGCGGCGGCGAACGTGCCGTCGCCCCGGGGGCCCGGACGTGGCGAGGCGGACGACCTTACGGTCTCCGTGTTCCCCGCCCGTACCAGGCCGATCCCCCGGGGGTGCAACCGCAGGGGCGGGACCGACTGTTCCCGACCCGACCCGATGCCCTTTCCGGCGGTACCTCATTCCTTGGCCGTCGCCACCGTCACCGCCCGGACCCGCAACGCCACCCGCCCGGGCAGGGCGGTCCCGACGAGCGTGAGGAGCCCGGCCACGGCGACCACCGTGGCGTACACGAGCGGTACGACGGCCGGTGCCGCCTCTCCCGTCATGCCGATGCTGAACGAGGTCAGGACGGCCAGGGCGACGGCACTGCCGAGGGCACCGGCGAGGAGGAGGACCGCCAGGGCCTCGGTACGCAGCATGCGCAGCACCTGTCGGCGGGTCGCCCCCGCGAGACGCAGCAGCGCGAACTCCCGGACACGCTCGGAGACCGACATGGCGAGCGTGTTGACCACGGCGATGGCCGTGAAGGCCAGCACGAGCCCCATGGCGAGGAAGTTGACCTCGGCGTTGGCCCGCAGGCGCTGCGCCTGGAGTGAGTCGGCGGTGGCCGGCGAGAGAATCTCCAGCCCCGGGAACTCACGCAGAGTAGTCGAGAGTTGTGTCTGTGTACGGTCCGTGCTGACGAGGAGGGAGGCGGAGAGCGGGTTGTCGACGTGGTGTACGAGCAGGTCGTGCGCGAAGGTGAGGTCCCCGAAGCCGAGACCCCGGGTGTAGACGGCGGCGACGGTGAGCGTGGCGGGTGTGCCGTCGCCGAGCGTGAGCTTCAGGGTGCTTCCGGGTTTCAGGTGGAGCTGGTCGGCGGCCAGTTCGCTGACGGCGACGGTGCGCTCGGTGAGCCCTCGGAGGGACCCGGCGGTGACGTCCGGATCCCAGGTGCGGGCGAGGCCGGCCGGGCTGACGCCCTGCGCCGCGTACTTGTCGAGCCCGACCCGGACGGTCGTACGGACCACTTCGGTGACGACGGTGTGGTGCGTACGCAGCTGCCGTGCGGCCTCGGACGGGACACCGGGCCCTCGGGAGGCGACCACCCAGTCGGCGCGGACGCTCTCACGGACCTGGGCGCGGGCGGCGTCGCCGAGGGTGGGCTGCACGAACAGCACCGTGCAGGTCATGCCGATCAGCAGAGTGAGGGGAGTGACGACGGAGGCCATGCGGGCGGCGTTGCCCCGGAGGTTGGCGGTGGCGAGCCTGCCACCGGG
This sequence comes from Streptomyces sp. NPDC047042, assembly GCF_040644035.1. Taxonomy (NCBI): domain Bacteria; kingdom Bacillati; phylum Actinomycetota; class Actinomycetes; order Kitasatosporales; family Streptomycetaceae; genus Streptomyces; species Streptomyces sp. NPDC047042. The sequence goes on from NZ_JBEYVP010000031.1 coordinate 27,386, forward strand.
GCCGGTCAGGCGCAGTGGGCCGGCGAGGAGAAGGGCGGCTGCCTTGACGAGTACCGGGCCGAGCAGGGCTACGGAACCGGACAGGACGACGACGGCGAGGAACGTCACCGGCGTGGACGCGGGCTCGCTGCGCAGGACGCTGAGCAGGGCTACGAGGACGACGCCACCGGCGAGCAGCAGCAGCCCGGCGAGGAGACGGCCCCAGGCGGGACGGGTGCGCTCGGTCCGGGCCTCGGCGAGCGCCTCGGCAGGGCGGATCCGGGCGACCCGGCGCGAGGCGATCCGGGCGGCGGCCCACGCACCGGACAGGGTCGCGGCAAGGGCGGCGAGCGGCGGGAAGACGCCGACGGTGTGCTCCAAGGTGGCGGGTACGGCGCCCAGGGCGACGAACCTGCCGTGCAGCCAACTGCCCAGGGGAAGCCCCACCAGTGCTCCGGCCGTGCCCGCGGCCGCTCCGACGATCAGGGCCTCCCGCCCGAGGAGCCTGCGGATCTGCCCGGAGGTGGCGGCGACGGCCCGGAGCGTGGCGAGTTCGCGGTGGCGTTGCTGGACGGAGAGCGCGAAGGTCCCGACGACCACGAGAACCGCCACGAGCAGTGAGGTGCCGCCCATGGCGCCGCCCATGCTGACCAGCTTGGTGCGCGCGGCAGCGGCGTCCAGGAACTCCACAGGCCCACGGGCGTCTCCGGCGCCGACCTGGGCGCCGGTGCCACGCAGCGCCGTCGCGACGGCGTCACGCAGCCGGCCCGGATCGGTGCCCGCGTCCGGGATCACCCCGAACGCGGTGACCTGCCCGGGCCGGGCGGCGAGACGCCGGGCCTCGGCGTCGGAGAAGAAGAGGGAAGTCTGGTGGCGAACGGCCGCGGCGGGGGCGGCGATTCCGGAGACACGGTAGGAGCGTGGAGACTGCGTCGACTGAACAGCGAGACGGTCACCGGGTTCGAGGCCGACGCGCTCGGCGAGGTGACGGTCGACGACGACATCGGTGACGGCCGCGGGGGCGGTACCGGCGACGAGCCGGTAGGGCGTCAGCACCGCCGACTCCCAGGCATGCCCGAAGGCGGCCCTGCCACCGGTGCCGTTCGGGGTCAACGGCTCGGCCATGAAGGTGAGTTCGGGGACGACGCGGGCGACACCCGGTGTGCCGGCCAGAGTGCGCCCGATGCCTTCCGGCAACCAGGCGCGCTCGGCGATGGGTTTGGCCTTGTGCTTGACCTTGGTCTTGCCCTTCTTCTGCTTGACGGTGGTCCGATGGACGTTCTGATCGGCGGAGACCACAACCGGGGCCGCGCCATAACGCTCGGTCCGGACGGCGCCGCGCAACCCCGTCTCGAGCAGCGTGCCGCACGCGGTGATCAGGGCACCCGCACACATCAGAGCGAGAAAGGCACCGAGAAACCCGGCCTTCCGCGCGCGGACGGTCTTCAGGGCGTAGCGCAGCATCATGGGGGAGCTCATCCGTGACATGCCCACACAGTCGCCTGCACACAGGCACCCGCACATTGCGGTGACCCGGCGTCCTCAGCAGGGGGCTATCCCCCGGATGACGGTGCCGACGTGAACATGTCGCCGATGTTGTTCCACATGAACCCGTCGCGCCAGCCCGCCTTGCCGGTCGCCCAACCGGTCAGCGCCGCCAGCACCTTCTCCTGCGAGACGGTCTGCGTCTGATAGTGCTCAGCGGGAACGCCGTCCCGGTACTCCAGCTGGTACGAGGGCCGCTTCACCATGTACCCGAATCGTGAACTGTATTTGCGAAGGAAATGTGTCGGTCCGTCAAATGGTCATATGCGACTGCACAGTTCAAGCCTCATTTGATCCAACTGCTCCAAGTTTTTTACTGCGTTGATACTGTTCACGACTTGTGCGAACGTCGATCCACGGATCTGTCGTCCATTTGCGACGCGAAATCCGACACGTCACCGCATTACTCGTAGAAGGGCAAATTCCGTATGCAGACAGCTTTCTGGAGCAGACGTCGTGTTCTCGGAGCGATCGCGGCGACGACCGCTGTCGCCGCCACCCCCTCGATCCTGCGGCCGGCCGTCGCCGTGGCCGCCGAGACCGCGGGCGCCGACCCGGTGCCGCTGCCGGACACCGAGCGCGCCAAGGCCGTCCGGGCGTGGCTGACCGGCGGCAAGGGTGTCAAAGCCGCCGCGACCAGGGCTCTCTACGGAACCGACACCGAGATCCAGACCTTCCTCGCGCAGACGCTGCCGCAGCAGATCGTGCAGGACAACCGGGTCGCGATCGTCCGCAGTCTGGACCGCGCGGGCAAGGGCCTGCGCCGCGAGGCCGTCGCCGCCCTGGACAACGGCGACGGAGCGGTGGCCGGATTCCTCTCGCAGGGCTTCGCCGCCGCCATTCGCGAGGACCTCCAGGTCGCCACCAGCATCGTCGCGTCCACCGGCGACAAGGCCGTGGTGCGCAAGGCCAACGCCGCCCTGACCGTCGGCACCGAGCAGGCCCTCATCGACTTCCTCGGCGACGGCCAGTACGACGCGCGGCTGGAGGACACCCGGCTCCAGGTCAACGCCATGCTGTTGACCGGTGGTCCGGAGGTGAAGAAGTACGCGGACCGCGCGCTCAGCGGCACCGCGAACGACGTCGAGTGGTTCATGGAGACCGGCCAGCACATCGCGCGCGCCCGCGACCAGGAGTCGGCGACCATCGAGGAGCTGGTGGCCGTCGTCGAGCGCGAGGGCAAGCGCGCCGAGCGCGAGACGAACCTGGCCGTCGAGGCCGGGGCCCGCGCCGAGACCGCCGCCGTCAAGGCCAAGGAGGCCGCCGAGAAGGCCGCCGCCGAGGCCGCCGCCGCCCAGAGCGACGTACAGAAGTCGGGGGCCGCGGCCCGCAAGGCCGCGAGTGCGGCGAAGGGCGCGGCCGACGCCTCGCGCAACGCCGTCAACGCCTCCAACGCCGCCGTGCAGGCTTCCCGCCGCGCGTCCTGGGCCGCCGTGGGCGCCGCCCAGGCCGCCGCGAAGGCCGGCAACGCCGCCGCCCGCGCCTACAACGCCGCGATCGCCGCGTCCAAGGACGCCGGCAAGGCGCAGGGCGCCAAGGACGCAGCGGTGGCCGCCCGTAACGCCGCCGCCAAGGCCCGTAGCGCCGCAGCCGCTGCCGCAAAGGCGGCCCTCGCCGGCGACGCGGCCTCCTCCGCCGGCCTGGCCGCCGCCTCCGCCGCCCGCAACAGTGCCGCCGCCGCGACCGCCGCGGCCCAGGCCGCCGCCTCCGCCGGTGCGGCCCAGGCGGAGGCCAACGAGGCCAAGCGTCAGGCCGCCATCGCCACCAGCGCCGCCAACCGCGCCACCAACGCCGCGTCCGCCGCCCAGGCACTGGCGACCGCCTCCGCCAAGGCGGCCCGTACCGCCCGTGACGCCGCCAACTCCGCCGCCGACCACGCCGACAAGGCAGCGGACGCCGCCGAGGAGGCCGTGAAGTTCGCCGGTCAGGCCATCGACTACGCCAACAAGTCGACCGCCCACGCCGGGGAGGCCGTGAAGGCCGCCAACCTCGCCACCCAGGCCGTCAGCGACGCCATCGACGTGGAGAAGAACGCCCGCGCCGCCGAGGCGCAGACCCTGGAGCAGGACAAGCAGCAGGCCCTCGAGGAGGCCCGGCAGCTTGCCGCCATCGAGCAGGCCGAACTCTCCGACGTCCGCGAGAAGCGGCTGATGGCGGAGCGCACCACCCAGGCGACCAAGGACCTCATAGCCAAGGCCGAAGAGGCCCTGTACTCCGGCGACATGTCGGTCGCCGCGACCCTGGGCAGGCAGGCCGCGGTCGCCCTGATCGACGCACGCGGGGCCAACACCCGGCAGGCCGCCCAGCACGCCCTCGCCGGCTCCGACGACGACGTCTGGGCCTGGATCGACCTCGACCGGGTCCTCGCCCAGGGGGAGGACGACCGCGAGACCACCCTCCACGTGGCGACGGTCGGCGGTCCGAAGGTCGCCGCGGCAGCCGCGGCCGCGCTGGAGAGCACCAGCTCCAAGGCCGTCGGCGACTTCCTCACCGGCGGCATGAAGCGTGCCTCGGACGAGGACCTGCGTGTCGCCATCAACAAGATCCTCGGCGACAGCGGTACCGGCAAGGCCGTCAAGGACGCCGGCAACAAGGCGCTCGACGAGAACACCAGCGACTCCCTCAACCGCTTCTTCGACCACGACTACCCGCTGGCCGTCAACGAGGACGACAAGGTCCGGGCCGTCGAGCTGATCAACATCGCGGGCGCCTTCACCAAGGCCTACGCGGAGGTCGCGCTCGAAGGACCGGCGTGGATGCTGCGCCACTTCATCACGGTGGTCCAGTTCCGCACGGCGCAGCTCGACTTCGACACCGCCACCCACGTCGCCGCCGTCCGCGGGGCCATCGCCGCCGCCGCCAAGATCGCGGAGAAGGCGCAGGAGGACGCGGCCGTGGCCTCGAAGGCCGCCGCCGACGCCCGCAATGCCGCCGCCGAGGCTCAGAAGTGGGCGCAGAAGGCGCTCGACTCGGCCGCCAAGGCCAAGGACTACTCCCAGCAGGCGCGGGACAACGCCGACGCCGCCGACAAGTCGGCCGCCGACGCCCAGGCCTCCGCGACCAAGGCGAAGAACGCCGCCGCCACCGCCCGCGGCGCCGCCCGTTCCGCCAACTACTCGGCCAACAAGGCCGTCGACTCGGCGCGCGCGGCCCTCGCCTCGTCCGCCGAGGCCCAGCGCTCCGCCGCCGCGGCCCGCGCCTCCGAACTCGCCGCCTCCGCCGACGCGAAGGCCGCCGCCGCCGCGTACGCCCAGGCCAAGCAGATCGTCGCCGACAAGAAGCGGGCCGAGGTCATCGCGAAGGCCAAGGAGGCCGCGCGCAAGGCCCAGGAGGAGCGCGACGCCAAGCAAGACCCCGCCAACAATGACAAGAACAACCAGGTCAACCCCAACGGCACCGCGGACGGCGACGCCGACGAGTGGTGGAACGACGCCCAGTTCTACGCGGACGCCGCCAACGTGGTGAGCATCGGCGCCGGGTTCCTGGCGGCCGGCTGCGCCCTCGCGGCCACCGTCTTCCCGCCGGCCCTCGCCGCGGCCGGCTTCTTCGCCGGAGTCTCCGCGGGCGCGGGCGCCCTCGGCACCCTCTTCACGGGCATCGAGCACGGCTTCACCAGCGGCGCCTTCTGGGAGTCCGCCGCCGGCACCGGCCTGAGCCTGGTCTCCTTCGGCGCCTACAAGTGGGTCGGCGCCGCCGACAAGGCGCTCGGCGGCGGTCTCGTCAAGCCCGTCGTCGGCAAGATCACGGACACCGGCGAGGACCTGGTCTCCGGCATCACCAAGGGCCTCAGCGACATCTGGACCCTCGCGTCCTGATCCCGCTGATCCCACCCGTTCGCTTTCCCGGGGGCGGCGCAATCAGGCGGCGCCCCCTTTTCCCCCTCCCCTTACGGAAAGTTCCTGCCCCCATGCATGGAATACGTGGCGGGCGTGTCACAAGGAGACGCGCCCGCTCGACGGCTCTGACCGTCCTCACCGCCCTGACCCTCGTCGTCACGACGGCCGCGACGAGCCGGGCGGCCGAGCCGCCCGCGACGGCGAAGGCCTCGTCCGCCACCAAGTCGGCGGCGCCCGACGACGTGAAGACCACCGAGACCGACACCGAGACCGACACCGAGACCGGGACCGAGACCGGGACCGAGACCAGCAAGTTCGCGGCCGGCTCCGGTGAGGACTGCACCGCCACCGCGCCGGGCTCGAAAGAGCGCCGCGCGGGTGCCGTCGAGTCCTGTGTGACGATCACCCCCGCCCCCGCGAAGGCGAAGACCCGCGCGGCCGCCGCCGCTCCTGCCGCCTCCGCAGCAGCAGCCGCCGCGGGAAGCTGCGACATCACCAGCCCCGGCAACTACAGCTACGAGCGCTTCTCGTACTGCGTGACCGGCATCAACATCACCTACATCCTCCGCGACAGCAGGGGTCTGGAGATCGGACGCGGCGTCCTGGAGGTCTCCACCGGCGGCGACCTCTCCCCGACGGCCACGACCTGGAACGAGCAGGTCTCCGTCACCATGACCCTGGCCACCGGCGACGTCACGTCCCTGAACGCCAAGCTGCGCGCCTCGTGCGACGCCGGATGCACGGCCACCAAGACCGCCCCCTGGTTCGGCGGCGCCATCACCCTCAACCAGACCCTCACCGGCAACGTCACCTTCTCCTCGGCGCAGACGGCGGGCTCCTCCGCCTCCTTCTACACGGCCTACGCGATGTACGTGACGTCCCCGGGCGCGACGGCGACCGACCCGAACGCGTCGTGGAAGAACTCGCGTCAGATCAGGTGTGACAACGCGGTCGGCGGAACGTCGGTGGCGGGCTGCGCGGTTCCGTCCGTGATGGCCGAGCTGTCGATGAGCACGCAGGGTTCGGATCAGGGCGGCGCTGTCGCGGCGTATCTGTGGGCCCAGAAGAGCCTCAACGACGGCTGGGGGCTCAACACCCCGCTGACCCGGTCGACGAGCGGCGTGGACGGCCGTACGAGCAGCACCTGTGGAAACGGAGCGTCGGAGCCGTTCGCGGACGCGAGCGACCTCATACCGACCGACACCTGTGCCCAGTTCCCCTTCGCGGAGACGAAGGAAGGCGGAAGGGACGGTGCCGAGTGCGCCGAGCTCATTCCTTACCCCGGCAACAACGGATGGGTCATCCACGAGCTCAACGGCGGTTCGAGCCTCGACACCTCCCAGCGATGTGTGCGCGCCCATGTCGCCGCCGTTGACAAACAGTTCGCGGACAGCCAGCTCGCCGACGGCTTCACGAGCCAGCGGGTCATCGACGCCGACCAGTTCACGCTGAGGCTCACGACGTCGCTCGACGGCTCGTACGCGGAGTGCCTCGGAATCTCGCCGGAGGGCGCGCGTCCGGCCGGTAACGGCTGGATCCTGAACACGACCGAACCGGTCCCGCACGTCAGGAAGAACGACCAGACGAGCGCAGCCGGCTACCGGGCGACCAAGGCCACAGCCTGTCTGGGCAAGAAGCTCGGCCCCGGCAGTGAGGCCGGTGGAGAGATCACCGGCTGGCTGGACGCGGCCGACTACGCCGTCGCGCACAACCTCAGTGAGCAGCTGGCCCGTTGTCACCTGGTCGCCAACATTCTCGGCGGGCGGATCTCGAAGAACCTCGTGCCTTGCTGGCAGGTCGGGATGAACACCGGTGCAGGCAGCATGTGGGAGTACGAGGAGCAGGTCCGGGACGAAGTGCGGTTGGCCTCGTTCGGCGAGGAGGACGCGATCTTCTACGAGGTGACTCCCCGCTACATGACCGCCGACAGCACGATCCCGGTGGGCGTTACGATGAGCGCCACGGTCCAGCGCGAGGACGGCTCGGTCGAACCGATGTTCGATGGCATCTATATTCCGAACACCCAGACCGGCGGAGCGCACAACCTCGGCAACTGATTACTCTCCACACCGTGTTCGTGCCCTCGGGAGCCAGGATGAGTTTCACCACCCCGCCGCGGTCGATCGACGTGACCGTGCTCTTCCCTGAACTGGCCCCGCTGGCGCGGACGGCGACCCGGCTGCACCCGCGGCCGGGGTCGCCGACGGTGCACGACAGTTCCGTCGGCGGGCCGCTGCTGTGGCCCGCCGACGAGCCGTGGCCGCACTGCGCAGCACCGCACGCAAGGGGTGCGACGCGCAGGGTGTTGTCCCCGGAGGATATTCGGCTCCTCCGCCGCAACCAGGCGGCGGTGGCGAGCCGGCGGCACCTCGGCGGCCCGGCCCCGCGGCCCACGCCCGAGGAACTGGCCACCGAGAAGCGGATCCTCCAGGGCCGCGCGTGGCCCGAGGGTCCGGTCCCCATGCTCCCCGTCGCCCAGCTCTACGCCAGTGACATCCCTCTCCCGTTCAGTCCGCCCGACGCGGACCTTCTCCAGGTCCTGTGGTGCCCCTTCGACCACGAGGGGACCGCCCACCCCCGAACAGCCCTCTTCTGGCGCTCCGCGGGCACCGTCACCGACGTCTTGGACGCGCCGCCCGAACCGTCCGCGATCAAGTCGCAGGGGTATCTCCCGGAGCCGTCCCTCCTGGCACCGGAGCAGGTCACGGAGTACCCCGCCTTCATGGAGCTGGACAAGGAGCTGCGGCAGGAAGTGAGCGACCCGAGCCGTTGGGGTGGTTCCGGCCCCGTCTCCCCGCAGGAGTTCTACGAGAACGAGCTGTCCACTTCGCCCGGCTGGAAGACCGGCGGCTGGTCGCGCTGGGGCCTCTCCGACCCCATGCCCCGCCGCTGCCCGGAATGCGGCACCGACGCGCTCCCGCTCCTCACCATCGCCACCCTCGAATGGGACGCCGGCAGCGACAGCTGGGCCCCCGGGGAGGAGGGGACGAACCCGACTCCACTCCTCCCCGGCACCCCACCCGCGAACTTCACCCTGATCGGAATCGGCGGCGGCCACAGCCTCCAGCTCCACGCCTGCCCGTCCTGCCCGGACCACCCGCACATCGAGCTGGTCCAGTGAGCGGCCCACCGGGAGCCGGAACGAGTTTCACCACCCCACCGCGGCCGTTCGACATCACCGCGCTCTTCCCTCAACTGGCCCCGCAGGCGCGGACGGCGACCCGGCTGCACCCGCGGCCGGGGTCTCCGACGGTGCACGACAGTTCCGTCGGCGGGCCGCTGCTGTGGCCCGCCGACGAGCCGTGGCCGTACTGCGACGAGCCGCACGACAGCCGCGCGGCCCCGGTGGTCCACTCGCCGGACGACGTCCGGATCCTCCGTCACGACCGCGCCGCGGCGGCCGAGCGGCGGCGCCTCGACCCCGAGGCACCTCAGTGGACTCCCGAGGAACGGGCGACCTGGGAGCGGTTCGCGGACCGCCCGGGGTTCGTCGGCCCGATCCCTCTCCTGCCCGTCGCCCAGCTCTACGCCCGCGACAGCCCCTTCCCGTGCCCGCCCGACGCGGACCTCCTCCAGGTTCTCTGGTGCCCCTTCGACCACGAGACGGCCCACCCTCGGACAGCCCTCTTCTGGCGCTCCTCGGCCACCGTCACAGACGTCCTCGACGCACCGCCCGAGCCGCCGATCGTCCAGCGGGACTCCTACCTCCCGGAGCCGTGCCTGGTCTCACCGGAGCAGGTCACCGAGTGCCCCCACCCCTCGGAACTGAGCGAGGAGCTTCGGGAGCAGCTGGACGACGAGGGCCGCTGGGAGTCGATCGACCCCGCGCGGTACAGCATGTACGCGGACGACCCGGGCGAGCTCTACCTGAACAACCTCTCCACCGCTCCAGGCTGCAAGACCGGCGGCTGGACCCGCTGGAGCCTCACCGATCCCAAGCCCCGCCCCTGCTCCGAGTGCGGCACCGAGGAGGTCCCGCTCCTCACCATCGCCTCCTGGGAATGGGACGGCGGCAGCGAGACCTGGACAGCCGAGGAGGAACCGACGAACCCGGCCCCGCCTCCCCTGGGCGCCAGGGCCGGTAACTTCACCTTGATCGACATCGCCGGCGGCTACAGCCTCCAGCTCCACGCCTGCCCGGCGGACCCGTCCCACCCTCACATCGAGCTGGTCCCGTAACCGGCGTACCGGAAGCCGGCCGGCGGCGACCAGCTGCCCCCGTTTCACCCAGGTCGGCGGCCGGATTCGAGCCATTGGCCAAGAGGCGGCCTACCTGCGCCACCGCACCGCTGTCCACACTGCTCGGCAGACAGCCGACGGAGGGGAAGCCATGGCCAGGAAGCGCGGGCGACGATCATCCGCACGCAGCCAGTGGAAGGTGATCCTCAGCGGTGGCGCCCTGCTACTGGTCACGCTGGTGGTGTTCTGGTCAGTGATCTGGCCGTACCTCGTCGGAGCGGTTGTGCTCGGCGGCCTTGCCGCCGGAGCCTGGTGGCTCTTACGTAAGGACCGGCTTGTTCGCGCCGGCGACCGGCACTGGCGCGGGCAGGACGCGATCCAGGTCGGCCATCGGACACTGGCCGACGTCGACAGGATGTCCGGCACCGAATTCGAAGACCTGGTCGCGGCTCTCTGCCGGCGCGACGGCTGCACCGACGTCCGCCGCGTCGGCGGCTCCGGAGACAACGGCGCCGACGTCACCGGCCGCCTCCCGGACGGCCGCGCGATGATCATCCAGTGCAAGCGCTACACCACCACCAGCACCATCGCCAGCCGGGAGGTGCGTGACCTCCTCGGCGCGAAAGCTCACTTCGGCGCCGACCTGGCCGTCTTCGTCACCACCACCCGCTTCAGCCGCCCCTCCGAAACCTTCGCCCTGCAGAACGGCATCCTCGCCATCCACCGAGACCACCTCGGACTGTGGAACAACGGAGCCACCTTGCAGTCCCTGATCAGCGTCAACGGCTCCGGCCAGGGCGACCAACGACACCGAGCCCGCTGGAAGCGAACGTATGGCACGCCGTCACGAGGCCCCAGAACTCCCCGTCAGTGAACCGCACCAGAGCTTGCGGCTAGCGCTTCTTGGTCTTCTTCTTCTGCGGCGGATTCCACTCGCCTCGGTGCAACTGACAGCGGGAGTAACCGATCATCGCTGGTTTCTGGCACCGCTTGCCGGTCTTGGTATGGGTCGACCCGCATTTGACCTGCTTACCCATTCGTCCCCCTCTGCCCGGTCGAAGGCGTGCCATGCCAGGCCCATCGTCACCGGCAGGCGGGGTGAACCGCTGTACCTGCGCGCGTATTCGACTGATTCCAGCTCTTACAGGTCCGGATCATGACATTCCCGAGGAGAGCCTTGCCGTGCCGTTCGCCACGACTGTTTCGGCGTCGAGGTGAGCGTGGTTGGTGTCGATCTGTCGGAACTGTACGGCTGAGCTCCCGCTCGAACTGGGGGCCGACCTGCGCAGTCACACAGACGAGCACGGGGCCTTCAGCGAGGAAGAGCTGGCCGAGGCGCGGGCGCGGATCTTCGGTACGACGCAGGCCGCCGGCGGCACGAGCGCCGCGTGAGCGGCCACATTGAGACTGTCGTCCTGGACAGCGAGGGGCTGTCGGCCTGGGTGACGCAGGACCGGAAGGTTCTGGCGATGTTCCAGGTGTTCCACGACATGGGAGCGGACCTTGTCGTCAGCGCCAACACCATCGTGGAGGCGAGTCACGCGAGAGTGAACCTGCCCCGACTGCAATGGGCGCTCTCCGGGGTCAAACGGCCTTGCGTCAGCCTGGCCCGGTCGCCATCCTCACGTCGGATGTTGATGGCATGACCCGGCTGTGCGGCAGCAAGGTACGGATGATCGGGCTATGACCGCGACGTAGTCCCGGGACCATGGACGGATTCGGGTGGATCCGCCGAGAACCAGAGTCGCCGCAGGTCAGCCGACGATCCGACCGGGTGCGCCGCGAGCCCCCCGTTGTCCTCTCCCGTTCACCGACCCTGCCGAGGAGAACCGCCAGCCGGACCCTGCTGCTGACCCGGCTGCGCGCCGTGCACCCAAGGCGTTGGCCTCTTTGGCCGGGCTGGCCTGCCTGGCATCTTGCCTGCTGCCTGCCCTGATCACCGCGGGGGTCGTCGGAGCCGGTGCGTCCGCCGTGGTGGGCCGGCTGCCCGGCGTCGCTCTCGCACTGGCCGCGCTGGCCGGGGCCACATGGTGGTTCGGCCGCCGCAGTGCCGCCTGCGGTTGCGGTTACCTCCGAACAGGGCGAGTGCGGCTGTCAGGGCCCCGTCGAACCGCTCCGGATCACCAGTGCCAACCGCAAGTAGGCCCACCGCCCGTGACCGTCCGGCGTTCCGCCGCCCTGCTCGAGATCGGCGGCGCCTGGCTGGTCTGTCAGGGCCTGCGCGAAGACAGGGGGGTGGATCTGGATCGGCGCCGGTGTGATCGCCCTTGGCATCTACGGAGTGGTGGCCGCCTTCCAGTCCGACGACGACTTCGGACGCATCCTCGCCGCGTACGGCGGGATCTTCGTCGCCGGTTCGATCTCCTGGGGCATGGCCGCCGACGGCTACCGCCCCGACCGCTACGACGTCATCGGTGCCCTGGTCTGCCTAGCCGGCATGGCCGTCATCATGTACGCGCCCCGCAGCCACTGACCTGCTCCCTACCCGCTGCACCACACGGAGAGCTGGTCCAAGCAGCGTCCCGCGCGGATGATGGCCGCCATGCGTATCCGCATCGACGCTGTCGACCTTCCTGGCCTCACCTGCCCATCCGGAGCTTTCGGCGGCAACGACGTTCCGGCGTACCGCAACATCCACGTCGCCGTGCAACGCCGCGACCGTCCGGCGGAACTCCTTGACCCCAAGCCCGGCGATGCGGTCTCGGCGACCTGGACCCTGGAGTGCACCACTGCGACCTCGCCGGCCGGCACGGACGTGAAGGGCCCCTACGTGCAGGGCCGTCCGAGCGGCCGGTTCATCTACCTCTCCTGGGGCAGCGTCGACGACGCCGGCACTTTCACGATGTTCCGCCGCGCCAAGCTGATGCTCGATGCTGTGCCCGTCGACGTACTCGACGCGGCCGCGCGCAACGGCCTGCTGGTAGGCCGCCTAGGACTGACCGATGCGCGCGGCGGGCCCCTGTGCGCACGTGTCGTGCCACCGCACATCGCCTGGACCGCCGAATCCGCTGAGGAGGAGTGACGGCCACGGTGAACCGGATCGCTGTTCACCGAAGCCCACCCCGGTCCGATCACGGCAACTGAGACCAAAATTGAGACCACGCACGTCGAAGGGCCCCGCTGCGAACAGCGGGGCCCTTCGACATCGTGCCCGGTGAGGCACTGGCGGAGGATACGAGATTCGAACTCGTGAGGGGTTGCCCCCAACACGCTTTCCAAGTCTGTTGGTCCAGGTCAGAGGGGTGTTCGGGGTCGTTCAGGCCCGTTCAGAGCCGTACGCGGCCCCGGAGGAACCCGCAGTCCGTACGGCTCTGAACGGGCCTGAACGGCTATGAATGAGACGGAAACTGAGACGGAGCCAGGGTGGCTGACTCGGACGATGGCTCTCCGGATCGCCCCCGACATGCTTTTCAACTGTCCGGCCGGCCGTCCAGGGGCTTTCGCGGCAGGTCAGAGGGATGTGCGTACGGCGGGGAACGGTGGCCGACGTCAGCGCACTGGGCAAAGACCTGAACAACATCGGGGGTTGGTGAGAGGACACGGCTTGCGACCCCACACCGCCTGTGAGCGGGGAGGTCATGAAACCCGTCACGTCTCCCAGTGATGGCAGCTAGCATCGCTGCTTGTGCCCTGGGTAAACTTGCCTCCAGACTGCTTTTTGCATGGCCTGAACTCACGATACGTCTACAACTCCCGCCGCTGGTATGAGGCCGATGGGAGCCGCATCTACACGTGGGATGGGGAGCACGGAGGTGAGGTTGAGGTCTTCAACAAGCGGGGACGGCACATCGGTGTCGCCCATCCAGTCACAGGTGAAACGATCAAGTCCGCAGTGAGGGGAAGGAGTATCGATGTCTAGCGCAACGTTCGTTGATGACGCCCTGACAGGCGTATCTGGGATCACGGACATTGACTCCTACGTCGATTCTTGGCATGAATCCGACTCGGACCTTGAACTGCACGATTATTTGGGTCTGACGTGGGACGAGTATCGCTTGTGGGTCGAGAAGCCGAATACCCTCCGCTTCATTCTCTCGGCCAGAAGGCACGGCCGTACGGTGAATGAAGAACTGAAGAATACCGCTAGTGAGCTCGCCTTGGCGGCGCGTGCTGGTTCTTCCAACGAGGCTGAGAGTGTTCTTACTTGGTTGCGCAAAACTGGTCGCCTTTAAATGCTGCGCGAAACAGGGCCGGGATCCTAGTTGAAAAGCTCAATTTGACCCCTCCGGTTGACGTCAGGGCGCTGCTTTTTGAACGTGCCCAGGTCGAATATCATGACTGGTCTCACCAATGCGATGCGGTCACTGCGCTTGGCGTAGAACCTCCGCGAGTTTTTGTACGCTCGGGGCTACCGGAATTGCGTGAACGCTTCACTTTGGCGCACGAATGGGCACACATCGAACTGGCCTGGCATGTGGGTTCGATTGGCTGTCAGGTGAATGGCGTATCGATTGAAGAAGAGTATTCCATTGACAGGGTGACCGGATCGCAGGAAAGAGAAGCGAACGAATTCGCCTCTCGCGTTTTGGCGCCCGACCGATGGCTGTCACCTCTGGTTAAGAGTGTTACCTCCTTCGAGCGGGCCTCGATGTCGGCACTTCTGGATGCTCTCTCGCAAGCTGAAATGTCTGCATCGGCTGGACTTATCGCCCTATCGCGTCACCTTCTGCCGGGTCATGCATTGTTTGTTGACGGTGCATTTGCTATCAGTCAGGGAACATCCTGGCCGGGTACTCCTCCACTGAGTGATTCTGCAGTCGACCAGTATCTGCACGGTGCGGTTTCCGTGGAAGAGTTCAGCCATCAAGGGCGGAGAGTCCTATGGGCATTGCTGATTCCACAGTCGGTGCTTCCTGAGTTTGTGCACACGGTCGAGACTGATGACCGAACGCCGCACAAGATTCTGACCGAATGCTGTACGCGCATTTTCGGTGCCGATTTGGCGCACTCCAAAGCGCTGTCAATAAATGGCGTTGTTGGTGGTGTGACTCGCGACCTCCAGCGGTCTTGGAATGTTGAAGCAATTGCCGCAGTGGTTCACGACCGGATTCAATCTCGGTCGGATCTGAGAGAAGTCTTGAGGGATCCGGAGTTTCCGATCTATCTACATCGGAAGGCGACCGCGATCGTGGAGAAGAGGTCGAAGTCCTAGTTGGTGGAATCGTGAGTACCAGGACGGGCGCGGCATCCAATCGATGCCGCGCCCTTCTCGCGGTGGCGCTGATCAGCCAGGAAGGAATCCCAGCTCCCTTCGGTGCTCTATGAAGATAGGGCGGCGTCCGGGGGGTTACAGGACCTTTCCCTGCGCAATGACGATCTGCTCTGCTGCAAACCGCATTAGGGGAATTTCGCGAGCCAACTCCTCATCGTGCGCAAAGGGTGCATATTTTGGCAGTTCTCCTTCTTTGGCATGCACCAAGGCGTTCCTAACCTTATAGATTCTTTTTGCGATTGCGCTGCGCACGGCCTCTTCATCATTTGCGCCAAGGCTCACTTTGCTTGCACCGGCAAAAGGGACGTCGCTATTCGCGTAGTGGTCGACCAAGCTGACGTCGTAGGCGTTGAGGTCGGCTACGAGACGAGGAATGTTGACAAATTTATCGAGCACCAATTTCAGTGACCGCTGTTCGTTCATTCCACCCTCATCTTTGATTTGACCTTTAATTTTTGTGACGATCTTAATGATCGAATTTATATCCTTATCTCGGCGGGCGGAGAACGATGGATCGGTAATGCTTGACCGCACCTGGTCTATCAAGTCTTCATTAAACACCTTTCCGAAAAAATGCTCAGCAATGTGATAGTAGGCCAGATATTCCAATAGTGGGATTTCTGCGGCGACGCCCATGAGGTAGTGGTGCACCAGGTCCGCGTCGTAGGTCTGCCTGGGTGCGTCAAAGAAACCATTTTGACTTCTCCGGACGCGCTGGATAGCTTGCGGTCGAAACATCGTTTCTAGGCCGATTCGAGCTGCTGCATCCGTATTGTAAGCGGCATGAAAAAGGAAAGAATTGGCGAGTGCCTCAAAGTCTGCACGGGATTTGGCGGCGGTGATTTGCAACGTAGTAGCGCGAAGACCCCCGGCGATGACATCGAAGAGTGAGTCGCCTGCAACTGGGTCATAACTCAGCGCATTTCGATCGATGCCCTGGCGCATCCGGTTCAATATCATCCTGGTTCTCGGAGATGTCAGAAGAGCCGGATTTTCCACGAACTTGCAAAGTAGATAGGCGGCGAATTCTCGGGACGGTTTTCCGACCTTAAAGGTTACGGGATTATCGCCCTGTCCTTCAAACGCCTTGTCCTCGAAAAATCTATCGAAAGCGCCGATCTGATCGAGTGCAACCAGGGAGAACTCCGCCTCATTTTCCCACTGGAACGAACTCTCGCTCTTCGATTTTGCGCTGTTAAGGCGAGCTACGATTTCTCTTATTTCAGCACTGCTTGCGCCATTTATCGTCTTCCCGTTGCCTAGCGGAATGGGGTCTCGCAGAGTGAAGTCGCCGCTTGCTGTTCCATCGCTGCGGAATGCTCGTCGAAGCCCCTCCATGATGGAGTTTTCGTTTATGACGGACTGGCCGCTCATGTCTACCCTTCGGTATGCCCGTGGAAGCCTTCTTCTCGATGCCCCTGCTGTAGAAGCATTCTGGCTATAGCAAAGCCGACATGCGGGAGATTTTAGAAAGTCGAACGTCAGTGCGTATCTTGGAGGGTTCTATGGGTGTATCTACTGAGTGACGGCCCACCCGTGGGAAGCTGGAGTGAGGCGCCACCGGGACGCCAACGAGGTCAATGAGGGGGAGCCACGTGGCGCAGGACGCCAACCCGCGCGGGACCTTCGAGAAGATCGCGGATCTACTCAAAGGCCAGATTGAGGCGAACCCGAGGATGGCGGAACTACCGTCGGCCGCAGACGTTATGCGTGATCATGACGTGTCTCGCGGCGTGGTACTCCGGGCGTTCGGAGTGCTCCGGGATGAGGGAGCTGCGGAGCCGGTTCCCGGTGGACGCTGGCGCGTGATCCGGGACGGACAGCGGACCGACCGCCGGCCGCTCGCGGAACGCCTCGTTGAGGTCATCACGGATGACAAGCTGAAGGTGGGAGCAACCTTCCCGAGTGCTTCGGCGCTGTGCACGAGGTTTGAGGTCTCACGTCCGACCGTGACCAAGGCACTTGAGAAGCTGGAAGCTGCGGGATGGCTGTCCGAGGGAGGGCAGGGCAAGCTACGGACCGTGCGGGCCCTGCCGAATCGAGAGGAGCGTTCGTCACTTTGACGGGACTGACTGAGTGGGCGTACCTGCTCGCGGAATCGCTGCTGTCTGAGCCGCTGCCGCGTCGCTGGAAGCACTCGCTCGGAGTCGCTGAGAGGGCGCGCACCATCGCGGCCGTCGTCGGCGAGGACGCGGAGCTCTTGGAAGCGGCTGCGGTACTGCACGACATCGGTTACGCGCCGGACCTCGCCAAGACGGGGTTCCACCCGCTCGATGGTGCGCGCTACCTCCGGGACATCGCGCGTGCGGACGAACGGGTCGTGAACCTGGTCGCGCACCATTCCTGCGCGTGGATGGAGGCGGAAGCCCGGGGCCTGCGCGAGGAGCTTGAGGGCGAGTTCCCACGCGAACCCGCCGGGTTGAACGACGCGCTGTGCTACTGCGACATGAACACGACGCCGGACGGCACGCCGACGAACCCAGTGGACCGGATCAACGAGATCACCGGCCGATACGGGCCGGACAGCCTGATCGGAACGTTCATCCGCCGAGCTGAGCCAGAGATCCTTGCGAGCACGTCACGCGTGCTCGAACAGGTCGCCGCCGCCAAGCGTCAGCCGATGTAGGGCACCGTCCGCGTCTGATCCATCGCGTGCTCAATCCTGAGTTGCATGGTGGGGTGAATGTCGTACTGAGACAGGTCCGTTGGGTCGACCCAACGGACCTGCGTCGTTTCGCTGCTCGTACGGACGTCGCCGCCCACCGGCCGCGCGCGGAAGCACATGCTGAACTGCTGCCGGACCTCGCCGTCGTCGTACTGGAGCACGTGCGCGGGGTCGGTATAGATCCCGGACAGTTCGAGGACTTCCACCTTGATGCCGGTCTCTTCCAAGACCTCGCGCACCACGGTGTCGCTGATGAACTCGCCGGCGTCATGGCCCCCGCCCGGCAGTGCCCAACGGCCGTTGTCGGAACGCTTGATCAGGAGCACCTGTCCGGCGGGGTTCTGTACGAACGCCACCACGGACGGAACGACCGAGTTGGCCGGCGGGGCGTCGGGGTTGTGGAAGTGGTCAATGCGTCCCATGGTCAGGCTCCCTTGAAGTCAGCTTCCGTGGCCTGGCGTGCTCCTCCCCAGGTCTGTTCGATGCTATTGGCGTAGGTGTCGAACAATCCGCCGCCGGGCATCCGCCGCAGGTGGAGGACGGGAGCCATGTACGCGGCGACGCCGTAGACATGGGTGTTGACCAGGATCTCGTCATCCGCGCGGAACAGGGAGTTGTACAGCGTGGCTTCGTGTAGTCGGAACCGTATTTCCGGGTGGCTCTCGAACAGCGGGCGGTAGTTGACCAGGGCGTTGCGAATCTTGCCGTCCATGATCCCGTGACCTTCATCGATGCCGCGCTGCTTCACCGCCGCGCACTTGGGATCTCCGAGCAGGATGCGCACCTGCGTCTGCCCCATGTGTCCCCCCAGCTCCACCTTCCTCTTGAGGAGACCAAGGAACTGGGGGTCCTCAGACAGGAACAGCCCCGAGTACACGAGGACATCGAGGTACCTCTCAGCACGCTCGTATATCTCCCGCCAGAGGCCGGACGGGACCAGGTGGCGATGCGGATAGACAGTGACGATCTCCGCCTTGCTGAGGTCCGCAGCGCTGTCCACAGCCCGGGTGTCGTCCCACAGGGTCGTGACGTCCACCCTGAGCGCGGACGCTGTGGCGTACTGGTGTCGCCGGTACGGCACCTTCCCCTGAGTAATCCACCGTTCCACGGTCTTCGGGTTGACGTCGATTTCCTCGGCCAACCCCTGAACGGTCATGCCACGTGCCAACAGGGCTGAACGCAAACGTTCGTTGGACATCTGCTCTCCCGGTGGGACTTCTAGGGACCTCTTGACGGTAGCCAGAAGTCCCTGAGGTGTCCACGCGTGGGGTGACCAACTCCCCTGACCTGCACCGATTCTGATGGTGCACCAAGAAGTCCCGGTGCGAAGCCAGGAAGTCCCGTCGCTGTACTTGACGGACCCCTATGCAGTACCTGTAAAACAGGTACTGCATCACCGGCACGGAACAGCTCGTAAGGAAGGCGGCTTCGGTCGCTCGCCGCGAGCGTCCGTGATCGGCAGCTACTTGAGAACTGAACAGCGTGATTCGAGAACGACGAAACCTCAGCCCCTGCCCGGCCACCACGGGCGTACGCAGCAAAGCAGGCAGGGGCGCGCGGCCCGCCGATCCGTTCGGCGCGGG
This sequence comes from Streptomyces sp. NPDC047042, assembly GCF_040644035.1. Lineage (NCBI taxonomy): Bacteria > Bacillati > Actinomycetota > Actinomycetes > Kitasatosporales > Streptomycetaceae > Streptomyces > Streptomyces sp. NPDC047042. The sequence goes on from NZ_JBEYVP010000031.1 coordinate 46,385, forward strand.
CCCACCACCTACGACACCTCAGGAGTCCACATGTTCGGCGTGCAGTCGCAGCAGTCGTCCGACCTGACCTCCCCGGAGTCCGTTCAGTGCGGTCAGGAGGTCTACGACCGCATCGCGTCCGGTCAGTGCACGGACGTTGAGAAGGAACTGAACGAGGCCTACGGCCGTAACGGCTGACCCTCCCCAGCACTACAGCCCCGATGGTCTTCGGGCCGGGTTCGACTCCCGGTCGGGGCACTTGGCCCGCCGCTTTCTGCGGCGTTGGCCTGCGTATCCGGTGCGGCGGCACTCCCGGACAGGACAGCCCGCCGCGCCGGATCTTCCTATCCCGGCGTAGTCAGGAGCAGTAGCCCATGACCGAGCGAATCATCCCCGTGGACGTCGTCGGCCCGATCGCCCTGGATCTGACGATGAACACCGGCAGCATCCGCGTCGTCGTCGACCCCGCGTTGAAGCAGGCGCGCATGGTGCTGACGACGGAAGCCACATCCGGCCCGTCGGCCGACGCGATCCGCAACACCACCGTCAGCCTCAACGGGCAGAACCTCGGGGTTCGCGTCCCGGACGTCGCCGGCGGCATGAACGGCAGCACCACCATCCGCATGGGTGGCGGCACCATGACGTTCTCCGGCGGCAACGGCGTGCAGATCGTGAACGGCAACGTCCACATCACCGGCCACGGCGGCGGCAAGGTCTTCGTCAACGGCCGCGAGGTCACCTCCACCGGCCCGGCCGGGGACGCGGCGACGCCGATTGAGGCCGTTGTCCACCTGCCCGCGCGGTCCGTGGCCACGATCAGCACGTACAGCGCCAACACCGTCGTCACCGGCACGTTGGCGCGGCTGGAGTACGTCGGCACGTCCGGCACGCTGACCGCTGAGCGGACCGGTGACCTGGACGCCACGGTCACCAGCGGCAGCGTCGTCGTCGGCGAGGTGACCGGTCCGCTGGACATCAACCTCACGTCCGGCAACGTCAACGTCGGCGCCTACAGCGGCCACAACGCCCGGTTGAACCTCACGTCCGGCAACGTCCGCATGGCCGCGACCCCGCAGTCCACCGGCCGTCTGTCCGTGAACGCCACCTCTGGCAGCGCCCGCATCACCGGCGCCGGTCACCTGAACGTCCGCCGCCGGGTGACCAGCGGCCACGTGCAGATCGCCTAGCACGCGCCGCGCTCACCATCACCACCGTCTGACCCCCGTTCTTCGCGGGGCGGTCGCACTCCCGGACAGGACAGCCGACCGCCCCGCGCCATCCCGACGTACTTGAATGGAGAACCCCACCATGCGTATGCGCACTTTCATCGCCGGTCAGGAAGCGTTCGGCGACCTGGAGTTCGCGGAACTGGCGCTCGGTATCGACGTCGACCTGTTCCGGGGCCCGCTGGAGTCCGAGACGGACGACGACCGCGCGGCCCGCGAGGACGCGGCCCGTGACGTCCTCGCCGACCTGGCCGCGATGGGTGAGGCCGGTGACGAGATCGCCGGTTGGGACGCCCTGTACGCCGACGCGCTGACCCGCACGGTCCCCTTCCTGCGTTCCGCTCGCGCCCTGCGCTCGGGGACGGGGGAAGCGGCATGAGCGAGACGCGCAAGCCCCTGACAAGGGTTCAGATCGGCGTGCTGACGGCCGCGTTCGTGCCGATGCTCGCCACGGGCGTGATCGGCGGCATCGGCACCTACAGCAACATCGGGCACGCCTACGGCAAGGGAACCGCCCTCGGTGCCCTCGCCGCCGGCGAGGGCGCGACCGCCGTCCTCGCCCTGGTGCTGCTGGGTCTGACCATGCTGGGACAGTCCTCTCCGCGCGTCGTACGGATCGGACTGTGGGCACTGCCGGCCGCCGCCGCCGTCATGGGCGCCATGGCCGCGCCGGACCCGGGGCGTACCGTGATCTACGCCCTGACCCCCATGGGCATGTCCGTATCGGCGGAGGGCATGGCGTTTCTCGCGCGGCGGATCGTCGTTCACACCGACGGCCGCGACGCGGAGAACGAGCGGCGCACCGCCGACACCGTCCAAGCCCTCGCCTACCACCGCGCTCGTGCCGCTCAGCATCCGGCCGACCGGGTCAGGAAGCGGTCGGAGCGGGCGTCATGGCGTCTGGCCCGCAAGGTCGGGGTCGGGGACGCGGCGCTCGGATCGAGGCTGCTGGACGTTCAGCGCGACCGGATCACCGCCGGTGCGGATGCCGCCCTCGCGTCGATGTTCGGCGGCACCGACCCGGTCCCCGCCCTGGTCACGAATGCGGAGGAATCTACCGAGACCATCAGGAAACGGTCTACGGCTGACCTGCGGGAATCGACCCCGGTGCCGACAGTGGTGCTGACTCGATTCTCGGTGCCCGATCCGGTGGCGGTCGACTGCGTGAAGCCGACGCTTCCCCTCAAGCCGGTTGCGGCGATCACCTCGCCGATCGTGCCGGTACCGGTGAAGACCGACCGGACGTCGGCCGGGTCGACGGGGCGGCGGACGGTAGCGGCCGACTCCCCGCGATCCCGCCGGGCAACCGGCCGGGTTCCCTCCGTGGCCCGATCACCCCGGCCGAAGCGCACGGCGGATCAGTTGCTCGCTGAGGCCCGAACCGCGACCGCCGATTGGCCGGACAGCCGGGTCACGGCGGAGGGTATCCGCCGCGAACTCCACACCTCGCCGGCGAACGCGCGGACGCTGCGGGACACGATCCTCGCCGAACGCGCGGCCGGTGGCGGTAAGGCCGCGTGAAGCGGCTTACCCTCGCCGACTGCTTCGACCCGGACGGCGAACGCTTCGGCATCCCCACCTACCCGTGGCGCTGCGCCCCCGACGACTTGGCCACCCGCCGCCAACTCCGCATCCGTGGACTACGGCCGGGCGGTCAGGACATCGCGGCTCAACTCTTCCGGCCGCGCCGCCGGCGCGAACCGCTGACCGCCTACCTGTACCGGGTCGACCTCGCCCGTCCGGTGCGGCCGATGACCCCGGCGAGGTGGGCAGCGCTCGCCAAAGCCAATGCCGCCCGCCGCCGCTGCCCCGAGTGCGGCCGGGACGCCGGATACGTGATCCCCACCTCGCTCGGAGCCTGTGTGACCTGCGCCTATCCCGAGGAACAGCGCGCCGCTTGAACCAACCACAACCCGGGTCCGGCCGCCCGACCTTCCACAGCAAGCCGGCCGGACCCTTCGACTCCCGAAGGAGTGCGTACATCGTGACGGAAACCACCACCTTCACGCCCCCCGGGGACCCGGAGGGCACCGAACAGCCGACGGCCGAGATCGTGCCGTTCCCGCTGAAGAAGAAGACCGACCCGCCGGCGCCGACCGGCGAGGGCGCGGTCAAGCCCGGGGAGTGGCAGGCCGAACTCCCCGACGCCGACGACCCCGAGACGGAGGGACTTGCCGAGGGTGCCCCGGTCGACCCGCCGCGCGAGGTCTACCCGCCGTCCGTCAGCGAGTGGATGGAGGCACGGGACAAGGCCCGTATGCCGGTCCTGCCGGACTGGGTGAAGCTCCCTGACCAGCGAACGGCCGTCCGCAAGTGGGCAGTTCGCCACTACTCGGCAGTGGCCGGCTACCACGCCGTACGTCTGCCGCTCGTCTACACGCCGAAGATCTGCATGTACTCGCCGCGCGGAGCGTGGCGCTGGTCAACCGCGGTCGGCCGGTGGGTGTTCGACGCGGAGGGCAAGTCGCTGCGTATCGCGTCCGTGGCGAACGAGGACGCGGCGGAGTACTTGAAGCTGTCGCGGCAGCGCAACGACCGCGTCAGGCTGCGGGGGATCGTGGCGACGGTCGGCGGTTTCGTCGGTCTGGCCGCCGCGCTGACCCTGTACGTCATGGCGCCGTCGTGGCTGCTCATGCTGGTTATCGCCGCGTTCACCACCACGCTGGGTGTGGCGGGGGCGCCGGCGGACCGGCCGTTGGTTGACATGGCCAAGGTGACGTTCCGTAAGCGCAAGCTGTCCTCGGACATCGTGATCCGCGCGCATGAGGCGGCTGGCCTGACGGCCAAGGATCAGTCGATTTCGTTCCCCCGGCCGATTGGTCGGGACGGGGACGGCTGGCGGGTCGTCGTCGACCTGCCGTACGGCAAGACGTTCGAAGACGCGCTCAAGGCGCACGCACGTCTCGCGTCCGGCATGGACATCGCCCCGACCCAACTGTTCTTGGACAAGGACGAAACCAGCGGTCGTCGGGTGTCGTACTGGATCGCCGACCGTGACCCGCTCGCCGTCCCGTCGGGCAAGTCCCCGCTGCTGGGGGCAACGAGGGTGGACTTCTGGAAGCCCTTCCCGTGGGGCGTCGACGAACGCGGCAACCCGGTCATGGCCACGATGTTGTGGCTGTCGCTGCTGGTCGGCGCCGTCCCGCGTCAGGGCAAGACGTTCTCCGCCCGCACCATCGCCCTCGCCGCCGCGTTGGACCCGTACGTGCGGCTGTACCTGTTCGACGGGAAGGCGTCGCCGGACTGGCGCACGTTCGCGAAGGTCGCCCACCGGATCGGGTTCGGCATCGTGCCCAAGAACGGGTTCGACCCCGTTCAGCACCTGCTGACCTCGCTGCGGGAACTCAAGGCGGACGTCGAAGACCGCTACCACCGGCTCTCCGAACTGCCGCTGCACGTCTGCCCCGAGGGCAAGCTCACCCCGGAGATCAGCCGGGACAAGAAGCTCAACATGCCCCTGACCCTGTTCGTGGTGGATGAAGTGCAGGAGTACCTGACCCACCCCGAGCACGGCAAGGAAATCCTGTCCCTCATGGTCTACCTCGCCCGGGTCGCGCCGGCCGTCGGCGTCTCGGTGATGACCGCGACGCAGAAGCCGGACGACAAGGCGTGCCCCTCGGAGCTGCGGGACCAGCATCAGGCCCGGTTCGCGCTGCGGGTCGGCGCCTACCAGGTGTCGGACACGATCCTCGGCGCCGGGTCGTACTCGGAGGGACTGGACGCGTCCAAGCTGCTCAAGTCCCACAAGGGTGTGGGTCTGCTCAAGGGCATGTCGGACGACTCGGGGATCGTGCGCACGTACCTCGCCGACGGCCGGGACGCCGAACGCATCCTGACCCGCGCCGCCGCGCTGCGTGAGGCCGAGGGCACGCTGTCCGGCGACGCGGTCGGCGAGAGCCCGGCACCGGAGACGTCCGCGACGATCCTGGACGACGTCGCGGCCGTGCTCGGCAAGGGCGAGACGAAGGTGTGGTCCGAAACGGTCGTTGACCGACTCGCCGACCTCCGCCCCGACGTCTACGGCCCGTGGGCCGAGATGGAGCCCAAACCCAAGGCGGAAGCACTCACCGCCGCGCTCAAGCCGTTCGGCATCGGCACCGTGCAGATCAGCCGGCGCATCGACGGCGAACAGGTCAACAAGCGCGGCATCAAGCGCGACGACATCGCCACCACGATTACGGAGCGCAACAAGAAGCGGGACGCCGGATAGGTCCCCGCAGCCTGCTACCGGTAGCGGCACACGTCGCTACCGGTAGCAACCCTGCTAGCGACCCAAACCACCCCTGATCAGGCCGCTAGCACGTAGCGGCCGACCTGCGGAAACCCCCTCCAACCCCTCTGAGAGGCCCCTGATGAGCCTTGTACTGCTCGCTACCGCATTCCTGCTGTTCGTCACCCTCGGTTACGTCGTCAAGTGCTGGCTGAGCCCGTTCGGCGACTGCCGCAAGTGCGAGGGCATGGGCCACGGCTTCAAGACCGACCGCAAGGGCAACACCAAGCGCGGCAAGGACTGCCGACGCTGCGACGCCACCGGCAAGCGCATACGCGTGGGCCGCTGGATCTACAACCGCGCCGCGCGCACCTACCGCGCCGGCACCCGCTGACCCCGCCGGGAGACAACTCGTGGTCATCACCATCCCGCTCGTTCTGCTGCTCGCCGTCGTCGTCGCGCTGCTGCTGCGCTTCAAGGCCGTCGGTGCCGGCGCGGTCGTCGCCGTCGCGCTCTTCGGCTTCTACCTCGCCAACACCGGCGCGGCCCACACCATCAACGACCTCGTCACCGCGTTCACCGACGCCGTCCCCGGCGTCGGCCGCTGATCCGAAAGGAGTCCAGCACCATGAACGAACCCACCGCGTACGGCCGTCCGACCGGACGCGACAGGGCGGCCGTGGAAGTCCACATCCCCACCCCGCTCACCCCCGCCCACACCGCCCCGCTGATGCCGATGCAGCCGGGCACCATCCCGGCCGTGACGAGTGTCGTCCTCCCCGACGGCCGCGTCGTCACCGGCTACACCCTCAACCCCGCCCACCCCGACCCGGTCGTCACCGCCAAGCCGGCCGTCTCCCGCGCGGCCGTGAACGTCGCCCTCGGGGGCGTCGGGTTCCTCGCCGTGTGCGGCGGACTGCTGCTGCTCACGACGTTCATCGCCGTCCTGACCGCCCTGGTGACCCAACTCGTCATCCTCGCCGCCGTCATCTTCGGCGGCTGGATCGCCGTGCAGGTGTTCAGCGCGAGCGGGAGCCGTGGCGGAACGACGGTCAACATCCGCAAGGCGGTCGTCAAGCGCAACAAGTTCTACGGCTGACAAGGGAGAACAACACCCGTGATCCGACTCCGCGTTCAGGTCGCCCATTGGCCTCACCGGTCCCTGGTCTTGACCGACACACCCCGCCCGGACTGCTTCAACTGCGAGGGACTGGGCGGCATCGAGCACCCCTACGGCGACGACAACGGCGAGTACGCCGGTGACGAGTGGGAGCCCTGCGGCTGCTGGAACGAGACCCGCCGCTGGTACCTGATGCCCCTGCCGCGCCGGCCCCGGTGGTGGCGTCGCCGCGACAACGGCCGTGACCCGTGGGGTCCCGGCGGCTACAGCAACGAACCGCCCTTCTAGCTCTGCCCGTGGGCGGCGGCACTCCCGGACAAGGACAGCCCGCCGCCCACGGTCTCCGATCCCGACGTTGCAGAACAGGAGACCTACAGCATGACTCAACTGCGTGTGTCCGGCGAGGGCTTCTCAGCCCTTGCCACTCGAACGGGGCGCGCCCCGTCCCGGCCGCGTCCGCTGGATCTGATCTCGTGAACGCCGCGACGAACCCCCTGCACGTCGCCCTCGCCCTCGCGGCGGCCGGTGTCCCCGTCCTGCCCCTGCGAGCGGGCAAGCTCCCGTTCGGCAACTGCCGTTCCTGCAAGGACAGCGTCTGCGGCGACCGACCCAACATGAAAGCGGCGGGCCCCTGCCAGTGCCCGGCACCGTGCCACGGGTGGGCGGCAGCGACCACTGACCCGCACGTCCTCACCTCGCCCCCGTGGGCGCCGGCATGGCGTGAGGCGGCAACGGTCGCCTACCACCCCGGAGGGGCCGGGTTGACGGTCGTCGACCTGGACAACGCGGCGGCCGTCGCATGGGCCCGCGCGACCCTGCCCCCTACCCGGACCGTGCGGACGACGCGCGGCGAGCACTGGATCTACCGGGGCGCCATGCGGTCGTCGAACGCGGTCCGGCCGGGCGTCGATATCAAGTCCTTGACGCAGTACGCCCGTTGGCTTGGACCCGGGTCCGGCCGTATGGCCGTTCTCCCGGCGGCCGTGCGCGCGCTGCTGGTGAAGGAAGACACCACCCCCGCCCCGGGGGAGGTGGACTCTTCTCTTCCCGCCCGCGCAACCTGGTCGCGAGAGGTGGCCACCGGGTGCCGCCACACCGAGCGCTACGTCCGAACCGGCCTGGAACGCGGCCTCACCCTCGTACGGGCCCGCACCGAATCCGGCGCCGGATCACAGGCGTTCGGCGTCGCACGGTTCCTCGCAGCACAGCACACCGCATGTCCCGGACCGTGCGGACTCGCAGCCATCGGCGAGGAGATCGTGACGGCCGCCGTCTTGGTGGGCGTCCCGGAGCCCTACGCCCGCCGCGCGGTCGCCAACGGCCTTGAGACGGCTGTGGAGCGCGCGGCATGAACAAAGCATCCCGAACCCCCACCAACAGCACTCAGGGCGCCGTACAGGGCCCGCTACAGCCGTCCGTGGGCGAACCGAAGGTCGCCGCCCGCAAGGGCGTCCTTTCTGCCGTTGGTTCCGACCCGCAGACGGTCACCATCACCGGCATCACCCCCGGTTTTCAGATCCAGTGCGAGGGCGTACCGGTCGCGGACTGGCTCTGTGCCTGTGGGCATCACGAACGCGCCCGGGGCCGTGCCGCCGTCATCAGGCTGAGCGCCCGCGTGAGCGTCGGCGTCTGCCCCCACACCACCACCGCCGAAGGGAGGGCAGTGTCATGACTCCACAACCTGTGGACAGCCCCGACCTATGGGCCGGACTGCCCACCCTGGAAGACCCGCCCGGCGAGGACGACGCGGCACCGGATGTGTGGGAGGACCCCATTCCTCTCACCGGTCGCCGTGAGCGGCCGGGGTTTCCCGCCCACGTCTTCCCCACCTGGTTGGGGGAGTTCGTGGCGGCCGTCGCGGAAGAGACACAGACCCCGGTCGACCTCGCCGGTTCGGTCGCCCTCGCCGTGCTCGCCACGGCGGCCGGCGGCCGGTCGGTAGTCCACGTACGAGGTCATTGGCGCGAGCCGACCAACCTCTACACGGTGGTGGCGCTCCCGCCCGGCAACCGCAAGTCGGCCGTCTTCGGGCTGCTGACCGACCCGCTGTACGAGGCGGAGAAACAACTACAGGCGGCGATGAAGCCGCGGATCGTGGAAGCGGAGCTGACGGCGAGGTTGGCGAAGGAAGCGGCGGACAAGGCAACCGTCAAAGCCGCGTCCGCCGACAGCGACAAGCGAGACGAGATGGTGAAGACCGCCGTCGGTCTCGCGCAGACCGCCGACACGCTCACCGTGCCGGCCGAACCCCTGTTGCTGGCGGACGACTGCACCCCCGAGACGGTCACCTCGCTCATCGCCGAACAAGGCGGCCGACTGTCGGTGATGAGCGATGAAGGAGGAATCTTCGACATCATCGCCGGCCGCTACTCGGGCAGTCCCAACATGGAAGTCTTCCTCAAAGGCCATGCCGGAGGGCGCCTGAGGGTCAACCGGCAAACCCGCCGCGAGTACGTCGACGCCCCCGCCCTGACCATGGGACTCGCCGTACAGCCCGATGTGCTGCTGGACATGGGGAAGATCAAGGGGGGGAAAGGTCGCGGACTGCTGGGCCGCTTCCTGTACTCGCTGCCGGTGTCGACGGTCGGCGAGCGGAAGGTCATCACCGACCCGGTCCCCGAACCGACGGCCGCCACCTACACCGCCCGGGTCATCGACCTCACCCTGTCCCTCGCCGACTGGACCGACCCGGCCGTCATCCAGCTCACCCCCGACGCGAGCGCGGCCCTGATCGCCTATCAGGAACGAGTCGAACCGTGGCTCAAGGAGCGCGGCGGGAAGCTGGGCCACATCACCGACTGGGCCGGAAAACTCGTCGGAGCGACCGCCCGCATGGCCGCGCTGCTGCACCTCGCCGAACACGGCGGCAACGGCTACGCCCACCCCGTCACCGAAGACACCATGAGCGCGGCCATCGAGCTGGGGGAGTACTACACCGCCCATGCCCTCGCCGTGTTCGACGCCATGGGCGCCGACCCGGTCATGGGCCGCGCCCGCAGTGTCCTGGACGCCCTGAGGGACAACGAATGGGAGGACGTCAGCCGGCGGGACGTCTTCACCGCCCTGTCCCGCAGCGAGGTGCCCACGGTCGCCGACCTGGAACCGGCGCTCGCACTGCTGGAAGACCACGGATACCTGCGCTCTTACCAACCCGAGCGCACCGGCAAGCGCGGACGTCCCCCGGCACCCCGCCTACTCGCCCACCCCGCCCTGCGACAGAACGGCCGGTGACCCCGGCCGCGCACCCAACCCCTCCCGCACAAACCGCAAAATCGCAATAACCCCCGGACACCCCCACTGACCTGCGAAGCGACCCCTGCCCCATCTCGGCCGGGGGTCCGTCGCACAATCCCGCGATATTCCGCAAAAAAACCGAGCACCACCCCACCGCCCAGGACCGGCCGACGGCCGCCCCTGATTTTTGCGGAATATCGCGGATTTTTGCGGAGCACCACCCACCACCACCCGCACACCACAACACCGCAGGTCAACGGCCATCCCCGGCTTTTCTGCGGATTTTGCGGTTTGTGCGGCGGCACCTGCCCATGAACTCAGCCCCCACCGGAGCGACACATGGACGAACACCGCACCCTCGCCACCCCCGCCGACGACGACACGACCCTGGTTCTCCTCACAGTCGAAGAGGCCGCCCGCCGACTCCGCATCGGCCGCACAACGTGCTTCGCACTGATCCGCACCGGCGAACTGGAGTCCATCGACATCGGCCGACTCCGCCGCGTCCCGGCGGATGCACCCGCCGAATACCTCGCTCGCCGACGCGCGGCCAAACGAGCCGCTTGACCACCCCGGGGCGGCAGCACTCCCGGACAGGACAGCCCGCCGCCCCGGTCTCCATCCCGACACCGAAGAAACAGGAGCCTGCCTGTGGCAGAGAAGAAGAAGGGCACCCGCCGTGCCAACGGCGAATCCGCGATCTACTTCGGAAAAGACGAGCGTTGGCACGCTCGCGTACCGATGGGCTACAAGGACAACGGGGAGCCGTACCGCCGGCACCTGACGCGCAAGACGCGCGAGGACCTGGTCGCGGAAGTCAAGAAGCTGGAGAAGCAGCGCGACGCGGGTTCGGCGCAACAGCCGGGCAAGGCGTGGACGGTTGATAAGTGGCTTCAGCACTGGGTCGAGAACATCGCCAAGCCGACCGTCAGCGAGAACACGTACGACGGCTACGAGGTGGCCGTCCGCGTGCACCTCGTGCCCGGTATCGGCAAGCACCGCCTTGACCGCTTGCAGCCCGAGCACCTGGAAAGCCTGTACCGCCGTATGCAGGCGAACGGGGCCCGCAAGGCCGGAACGGCTCACCAGGCTCACCGCACCGCCCGAACCGCGCTGGGAGAGGCCGTACGGCGCGGCTACGCGGCGAAGAATGCCGCCGCGCTGGCCAAGCCGCCCCGCATGGAAGAGGACGAATCCGAGGTTGAGCCCTACTCCGTAGATGAGGTGCAGTGCCTGCTGCTCGAAGCCAACAAGCGCCGGAACAGCGCCCGTTGGATGCTCGCGCTCGCGCTCGGTCTGCGGCAGGGCGAGACGCTCGGACTGCGCTGGTCTGACGTCGACCTCGCCAACGAGTACTTGAAGCTGCGGCGGAACCGTCTGCGCCCCCGGTACGAGCACGGGTGCCCGGAAGCCTCACCGTGCGGCCGGAAGGCGGGGTACTGCCCCGCCAAGGTGCAGGTGCGGCGCGAGACCAAGAACACCAAGTCCCGCGCGGGCCGCCGCGCCGTGCCCCTGCCCGGCCCGCTGGTTGCCATGCTCCGTGCACACCGCGAGACGCAAGAGCGAGAGCGCAAGATGGCCGGCGACCTGTGGACCGAGTCGGACTACGTGTTCACCAAGCCGCTAGGTGGTCCACTGAGCCCGAACACGGACTACCACGACTGGAAGCGGCTACTGGAAGACGCGGGGGTTCGGAACGGGCGGCTGCACGACGCACGGCACACCGCCGCCACCGTGCTCATGCTGCTCGGTGTCCCGGCCCGCGTCATCGATCAGATCATGGGGTGGGAGCCGGGCACGTCCGCGAGCATGCGGGCGCGGTACCTCCATGTGCCGGACGCCATGCTCAAGGACGTTGCCCGGAAGATCGCCGAAGCCATCTGGGGATCCCCGGAGACACCCACTGTGGACAAAAACCAGGACAACGAGGTCTGAGGACAACGTCGAAGGGCCCCACCCTGAGGTGGGGCCCTTCGACGTATTGCCCGGTGAGAGCAATGGCGGAGGATACGAGATTCGAACTCGTGAGGGGTTGCCCCCAACACGCTTTCCAAGCGTGCGCCCTAGGCCTCTAGGCGAATCCTCCGCCGGGAACATTACATGACGGTGGGCGGTGCTTGCGAACTCGTTCCGGCCCCCGGCGATCAGGTACGCTGGGCCTCAGCCCCTCACGCGGCGCTATCTGACTGAACTCCCCCAGGGCCGGAAGGCAGCAAGGGTAGGTTGGCTCTGGCGGGTGCGTGGGGGGTCTTTCCGTGTGCCCGGGCCCGCGGGGTCAGCGGGCGGGCGGGGTCGACTGTCAGTGGGGCCCGATATCGTCGTATGCGTGTCGTCCCTTGCGCTGTACCGCCGCTACCGCCCGGAGTCGTTCGCCGAGGTCATCGGGCAGGAGCATGTAACCGACCCGCTGCAGCAGGCGCTGCGGAACAACCGGGTCAATCACGCGTACCTGTTCAGCGGGCCGCGCGGCTGCGGGAAGACGACCAGTGCGCGCATCCTGGCGCGCTGCCTGAACTGCGAGAAGGGGCCCACGCCGACCCCCTGCGGCGAATGCCAGTCCTGCCAGGACCTGGCGCGCAACGGGCCGGGGTCGATCGACGTCATCGAGATCGACGCGGCGTCGCACGGTGGTGTGGACGACGCCCGTGACCTGCGTGAAAAGGCCTTCTTCGGACCGGCGAGCAGCCGCTACAAGATCTACATCATCGACGAGGCCCACATGGTCACGTCGGCCGGTTTCAACGCCCTGCTCAAGGTCGTCGAGGAGCCGCCGGAGCACCTCAAGTTCATCTTCGCGACCACGGAACCCGAGAAGGTCATCGGGACGATCCGTTCCCGGACCCACCACTACCCCTTCCGGCTGGTCCCGCCCGGCACGCTCCGCGAGTACCTCGCCGAGGTCTGCGGGCGCGAGAACATCCCGGTCGCCGACGGCGTGCTGCCCCTGGTCGTACGGTCCGGCGCCGGCTCCGTACGAGACTCGATGTCCGTCATGGACCAGCTGCTGGCCGGCGCCGGAGCCGAAGGCGTCACGTACGCCATGGCCACCTCCCTGCTCGGCTACACGGACGGCTCATTGCTCGACTCCGTGGTCGAGGCATTCGCATCCGGCGACGGAGCTGCGGCCTTCGAGGTCGTGGACCGCATCATCGAGGGCGGCAACGACCCGCGCCGCTTCGTCGCCGACCTGCTCGAACGGCTGCGCGACCTGGTGATCCTCGCCGCTGTCCCGGACGCGGCGGAGAAGGGGCTCATCGACGCCCCGGTGGACGTCATCGAGCGGATGCAGGCCCAGGCCGGCGTCTTCGGCGCCGCCGAACTCAGCCGCGCCGCCGACCTCGTCAACGACGGCCTCACGGAGATGCGGGGCGCGACCTCGCCCCGTCTCCAGTTGGAACTCATCTGCGCGCGCGTGCTCCTACCCGCCGCGTACGGCGACGAGCGCTCGGTCATGGCCCGCCTCGACAAACTGGAGCGCGGCGTCAATTTCTCCGGCGGTCCCGCGATGGGCATGGGCGGCGCCGGTATCCCCATGGGGTACGTGCCGGGACCCGGTGCCCACGAGGGCGCGGTGGCGGGCGCACCCATGGGAGCCCCGATTCCGCCGGGCGGCGGGGTCGCGGCGGCACGGGCGGCGGTGAGAGGCGCGGAGGCGACGCCGGGTGCGCCGGTCATGCCCGGTGTGTCCCCGGGGGCGCCAAATGCCGGCGGAGGCGGAGTGCCCGTTACGACGGACCCGGGCGGTGTCGCGCCGGCCGCGCAGCCCCAGGCCCCCTTCCAACCCCAACCCCAGTCCCAGCACCAACCGCAAACACAACCGCAACCCCAAGCCCAAGCTCCGGCAGCACCAGCCCCCACGCAGCCCCCCGCCCAGACCGCCCCCGGCGCCTGGCCCACCGCGACCGCCGCGGGCAGTGGCCGCCGCCCCGGAGGCTGGCCCACGGCGACACCAGCGGGCGGCGGCCAGCCCCCGTCCCCTGCCGCACCCATCGCACCCACCCCGGCGGCGCCCTACGCCCAGTCCCAGCCCCCGGCTCATGCCCCCGCACCCGCCCCTGTCGCGCAGGCCGGCGCCCCCGTCCCCGGCGGCCTGGATCCCCGCATGCTCTGGCCGAACATCCTGGAGTCGGTGAAGAACCGCCGCCGGTTCACCTGGATCCTGCTCAGCCAGAACGCCCAGGTCAGCGGCTTCGACGGCACCACCCTCCAGCTCGGCTTCATGAACGCGGGCGCGCGGGACAACTTCGCCAGCAGCGGCAGCGAGGAAGTGCTGAAGCAGGCGCTGTCGGAACAGTTCAACGTCCAGTGGAGGATCGAGGCGATCGTCGACCCGACGGGCGGCGGCCAGGCGGCCCCCACAGCAGGCGCGCCCGGCGGCTACGGCGGAGGCGGCGCCCCGAGCGCTTACGGCGCCGGTGGACAAGGCGGTGGATACGGCAGCGGCGGTGGATACAGCGGTGGCGGTGGCGGTTACAGCGCCGCCGCCCCAACCGCACCGCCCGCCACCCACCAGCAGCCCCCGCCCGCGTCCCCCGCACCGTCCGCCCCCCAGGGATCCGGCGCCCCCCGCCCCCAGCCCTCCGCCCCCCCGGTTTCGCAGGCCCCGGAACCCCCACCCATCGCCCCCGAGGACGACACCCCCGAGGACGACGACCCCGACCTCGACGAGTCCGCCCTCTCCGGCCACGAACTGATCGTGAGAGAACTGGGCGCGACGGTGGTCGAGGAGTTCTCGAACGAGTAAACGAGTAGTGGAACCAGCGCCCAGCCAGTCCACCCCGGGCCCACCCACCAGCCCGTCCGGCGCTTGAGGACAAGGCCCGTTCAGGGCCGGAGCGGGGGCCCGGGGGCGGCAGCGCCCGGCGAGGCCCGCACCAACCCAGCCGAATCTCCCCCACCCCGCCCACTAAGCTGACCCCCGTGAAGGTCCTCCTCATCGGTAACGGCGCCCGCGAACACGCCCTGTGCCGCTCCCTGTCCCTCGACCCCGACGTCAGCGCGCTCCACTGCGCCCCCGGCAACGCCGGCATCGCCGAGGTCGCCGAGCTGCACCAGGTCGATCCCCTCGACGGCAAGGCCGTAGCGGCGCTCGCCCTGGAGCTGGACGCCGACCTGGTCGTCGTAGGGCCGGAGGCGCCGCTCGTCGCCGGGGTCGCCGACGCCGTGCGCGAGGCGGGCATCCCGGTCTTCGGCCCCTCCAAGGAGGCCGCGCAGCTGGAGGGCTCCAAGGCCTTCGCGAAGGACGTCATGGCGGGAGCCGGCGTCCCCACTGCCCGCTCGTACGTCTGCACGACGCCCGAGGAGGTCGACGAGGCGCTCGACGCCTTCGGAGCCCCGTACGTCGTGAAGGACGACGGACTCGCGGCGGGCAAGGGCGTGGTGGTCACCGCCGACCTGAAGGAGGCCGCCGCGCACGCGAACTCCTGCGAGCGCGTCGTCATCGAGGAGTTCCTCGACGGCCCCGAGGTCTCCCTCTTCGCGATCACCGACGGCGAGACGGTCCTCCCGCTCCAGCCCGCCCAGGACTTCAAGCGCGCGCTGGACGACGACGAGGGTCCGAACACGGGCGGCATGGGCGCCTACTCGCCGCTCCCGTGGGCCGACCCCAAGCTGGTCGACGAGGTCCTCCAGACGGTTCTGCAGCCGACGGTCGACGAGCTGCGCCGCCGCGGCACCCCCTTCTCCGGCCTCCTCTACGCGGGCCTCGCGATCACCTCGCGCGGCACCCGCGTGATCGAGTTCAACGCTCGCTTCGGCGACCCGGAGACCCAGGTCGTCCTGGCCCGGCTGAAGACCCCGCTGGCGGGCATCCTCCTCGCGGCGGCGAACGGCACCCTCGCCGACCTGGAACCGCTGCGCTGGAGCGACGACGCGGCGGTCACCGTGGTCATCGCCTCGCACAACTACCCCGGCACCCCGCGCACCGGCGACCCGATCACCGGCCTCGCCGACGTCGCCGCCGAGGACGCGCCGCACGCGTACGTCCTGCACGCGGGTACGAAGCGCGACGGCGACGCGATCGTGAGCGCGGGCGGCCGGGTGCTCTCCGTGACGGCGACCGGCAAGGACCTCAACCAGGCCCGCGACCGCGCGTACACCGCTCTTGGCCGCATCTACCTGGACGGCTCCCAGCACCGCACGGACATCGCGGCAAAGGCGGCGAAGGCGTCAACAGGGGAGTAACGCCCTCCAGTTCCCCCACACGTCGATGAACCTCTCGGGCCCCGAATCCGTCTAAGGATGCGGGGCCCGAGAGTGTTCTCTGCCGCGTCCGCAGGCCGTCCGCACGCCATCCGCTGGCCGTCCGCAGGCCGTCCCAGACCGCCCCCGACCCCCACCCAGCCGGCACTTCACCATCACCGCGTGTCATCCACCTCTCCCCAAAGCCATTCCATCGAGTGACCGATCCCCCATCCGGCTGACGAGGACCGGGGCCCCAACTATGGTGCGGCGCAAGCGTTCCGGCACTTGGCCCACCGGCATTGCGATGTCAGTGGTGGGTGCCACAGTGGGGGAGTGAGCAATGTCAGGTGTGTGCGGAAAAGGTAGGGGGTGACATCCGGTCGTGACCGGTATGGGTGTGGAGGCGGGCGCGCAGGTCGCGCGTTCCCGGGCCCTCGCCGTGCTGCGCATCCGCAGCAGGGCCCTGGCCGTCGCCCTGCTGCCCGCGGCCGTCGCCGTCGTGCTGATGGCAGGGGGTTCCAGCGGCCATCTGGTGGGCGGTGGCTGGGACCTCGCCCGCTGGATCACGAGCGTCGCCGCACTGGTCGTACTCCTCGCCGCCACCGGCATCGCCCTCGTCGTCGCCCGCGCCCGTCCGGCCATGAGCCCCACGGTCCCGATCGCCGAGGAATCGGCGCTGGACCTCTATCACCTGGTGCGCGACCTGGCCGACCGCCTGGGCGTTCCCGCGCCCTCCGCGATAGCGCTCACCCCGGACTGCGACAGCTGGCTGGAGGACCGTACCCACCCCGCCAACGCCCCGCCGGCCCCGGAGGGCCGCGACGAGATATCCGGTGTACGCGGCCTGCGTCCCGCTTTCCAGGGGCAGCGGCGGCGTACGTCGGTGCCCGCGTCGCCCGTCCTCGTGATCGGTTCGCCGTTCCTGTGGTGGATGCGCGTCGCCGAGCTGCGCGCGGTCCTCGCCCCGGTCGTCGCGGGTACGGGGCCTTCGGCGCACCCGGACATCGCGGCGGCGCGGCGCTTCGTGCGGGGCCTGGACGCGGCGGTGGCCGTGGCCGGGGCGCCCCAGCGCGGGCCGGTGTCCCGTGCGGCGCTCGCGGGCGTCGGCTGGGTGGCGAGGGTGCTGCTGCGCAGCTGCCGGGTGCACGCGTCCGAGATGGAGCGGGGGGTCGCGGCGGCCGCCGCCGAGCGTGCACAGGCTGTGGATTACGGGCTGCGGATCGTCGCACAGGAGCAGGTCGGTCTGGCGTACGCGGGCTGGGACCGGCTGCTGACCCGGGTCGCGCTGCCCGCCTGGCGGATGGGCCGCTGGCCCGCCCGGCTGGACGCCGGCGTCGTCGCGGCGCTCACGGAACTGTCCCGCCGGGACAGGCTGGCCGAGGGCTTCACGTCCCGGCTGGGCGAACGCCCGGCCTGCGACCTCCTCGAGGAGCCCGGGCTGGTCGACGAGGCGGCCTCCCTGCTCGCCGCCCGCCTCTTCCACGGCGGCCCGGCAGAGCCCGGCCCCGACTGGGCGCCGGTCGACTGGCTGGAGTACCCGGACGAGGTGGTCGACCGCAAGTGGCGTACGGACGCGGCGCGCCTGCACCGAGTCCTGGACACCCTGGAGTCCGCCCCGACAACCCCCAAGCCCCAGGCCCCCGACGCCCCGACCCTGTCCCGGGTGATGACCCACCTGACAACACCCCAGCCCCCCGCGACAGCGACAGACCGTGCCGTGGGAGACGAGCACGACGAGCACGACGAGTACGAAGATGTCGCAAGCGAACGCGGCGAGGCTCTCGCCGCCGGGCTCAGCGCGGAGGTCGCCCGAGAGGAGGCGGCGACACCGGCAGGCGGACAGCAGACCCCGGACACGTCCCTCCGGGACGACGGATCGCTGCCCCTGTTCCCGCTGCAGCCCCCGCGCACGGGCCGCGAACTGCTCGCCGATCACGTCACCGCGATGGTGTGCTGCGCGGCGATGGACACGGCGGGCGCGACCCCGGGCCTGGACTGGCTGGACGGCCCCTCCCTCCTCCTGAACGGCGAACGAGCGGCAGACCTGGGCCCCAAAATCCTCACCCTGATAGAAACGGGCGACCCAACCCCCCTGGAAACCTGGCTCCGCACAACAGGAGTACGCCCAGAAAAACCCGTACGCCTGGTGTGATCGGCCATATCTCTTCAGCCCCGGCCGACACCAGCAGCCCGTCCGGCGCTTGAGGACAAGGCCCCTTCAGGGCCGGAGCGGGGGCCTGGGGGCGGCAGCCCCCAGACACCACCGACCGGTTACGAAGAAACCGGTCGGACCCCTCTCTTCCGCTTACGGCCAATTCGCGACGAACGGTGACGTACTGCGTGCGAAATGTGATGTGCTGGGACCGAACGCGCACATGGCAATCGCGCGGGACATAGGACAGACACCTGACGGGGGAGCCAGGGAGGGACGCACATGGGGTCGCAGCCGATCCGCCGCTGGGAGTCAGGGGCACTCGCGCACGCCGTCACGGACCCCTTCGGCCTGGGCCCCGTCCCCTGGTTGCGCGGCAGCGAGACGTACTTCAGCGACACCGGCCAGGTCGTGCCCTGGTACGTGGACCCCTTAGACCCGACACCGCCCCCGACCACCCCCACGCGCCGGAGCGGCACCGCCAGGATCCCCGCTCCCCGCCCCGCGCCCTCCACCACCGGCGGCCCCCGCGCCGCCGACGACGTACGCCGTCAGATCAAGGGGTTCGCCTCCACCGGCCCGGCCGCCCCCGGCGAGGCGATCGACTTCCACATCACCGTGGACCCGCCGCAGGAGTTCGCCGTCGACATCTACCGCATCGGCCACTACGGCGGCGACGGCGCGGCGAAGATCACGACGAGCCCCCGCCTATCCGGCATCGTCCAGCCCCCGCCCCTCACCGCCGACCGCACTGTCTCCTGCCACCACTGGTGGCTGTCCTGGCGGCTGCAGATCCCGTCGTACTGGAACATCGGGGCGTACGTCGCCGTGCTCACCACCGCCGACGGCTACCGCTCGCACATCCCGTTCACGGTCCGCGACAACCACCCGGCGGACCTGCTGCTCCTCCTGCCGGACATCACCTGGCAGGCGTACAACCTCTACCCGGAGGACGGCCACACCGGCGCGAGCCTCTACCACGCGTGGGACGAGGACGGCCGGCTCCTCGGCGAGGCCGACGCCGCGACGACGGTCTCCTTCGACCGTCCGTACGCCGGCGCGGGCCTCCCGCTCCACGTGGGTCACGCGTACGACTTCATCCGCTTCGCCGAGCGCTACGGCTACGACGTCGCGTACGCCGACGCCCGAGACCTGCACGCCGGCCGCGTCGACCCCACCCGTTACCGGGGCCTGGTCTTCCCGGGCCACGACGAGTACTGGTCGTCGGCGATGCGCCGCACCACGGAACTCGCCCGGGAGAACGGCACCTCCCTCGTCTTCCTCTCCGCCAACACCATGTACTGGCAGGTCGAGCTGGGCCCGTCCCCGTCGGGCGTCGCGGACCGCCTCCTCACCTGCCGAAAGCGGCGCGGCCCCGGAAAGCCGGCTCTGTGGCGTGAAATCGACCGTCCGGAGCAGCAGTTGATCGGCATCCAGTACGCGGGGAGGGTCCCGGAGCCGACGCCCTTAGTCGTCCGCAACGCCGACCACTGGATGTGGGAGGCGACCGGCGCGCACGACGGCGACAAGATCGAGGGCATGGTCGCCGGCGAGGCCGACCGCTACTTCCCGCGCACCCAGCTCCCCGAGCACGAGGACCGCATCCTCCTCGCGCACTCCCCGTACGCCGACAGCGAGGGCGCCCTCCGCCACCAGGAGACCTCCCTCTACCGGGCCCCCTCGGGCGCCCTGGTCTTCGCGTCCGGAACGTTCGCGTGGTCCCCCGCCCTGGACCGCCCCGGGCATGTGGATCCCCGGGTCCAGCGGGCCACCGCGAACCTCCTGGACCGCATCTGCAAACGAGACTGAACGGTCTCCAGCCTCCCCCCGGCGAAAAGGTGTCCTCCGCATACGGGAGAATCGAGCCACACCGAGCCACTTGGTCATCACCACGGGGAGGAACCGTGTCCGGATTCGTAGAAAAGCCCGAGCCCCTTCAGGTTCCGGGTCTGGTGCATCTGCACACCGGCAAGGTGCGCGACCTGTACCAGAACGAGGCGGGCGACCTCGTGATGGTCGCCAGCGACCGCATCTCCGCCTTCGACTGGGTGCTGCAGACGGAGATCCCCGACAAGGGCCGCGTCCTCACCCAGCTCTCGCTCTGGTGGTTCGACCAGCTCGCCGACCTGGCCCCCAACCACGTCCTGAGCACCGAACTCCCGCCGGGCGCCCCCGCCGACTGGGCGGGCCGCACCCTCATCTGCAAGTCCCTGCGCATGATGCCGGTGGAGTGCGTGGCCCGCGGCTACCTCACCGGCTCCGGCCTCACCGAGTACAACCAGTCCCGTACGGTCTGCGGCCTGGCCCTGCCCGAAGGCCTCTCCGACGGCTCCGAGCTGCCCGCCCCGATCTTCACCCCGGCCACGAAGGCCGCGGTCGGCGAGCACGACGAGAACGTGTCGTACGAGGAGGTGGCCCGCCAGGTCGGCGCCGAGACCGCCGCCGAGCTCCGCCAGGCGACCCTCGCCGTGTACTCCCGGGCCCGGGACATCGCCCGCGAGCGGGGCATCATCCTTGCGGACACCAAGTTCGAGTTCGGGTACGAGAGCACCGAGGACGGCGAGAAGCTGGTCCTCGCCGACGAGGTCCTCACCCCCGACTCGTCCCGCTTCTGGCCGGCCGACCAGTGGGAGCCGGGCCACGCGCAGCCCTCGTTCGACAAGCAGTTCGTACGGGACTGGCTGACATCCTCGGAGTCCGGCTGGGTCCGCGCCAGCGAGCAGCCCCCGCCGCCGCTCCCGCAGCACGTCACGGACGCGACCCGGGCGAAGTACATCGAGGCGTACGAGCGCCTGACGGGCCTGAGCTGGGCATAGCAGCCGCCCGGCGCACGACAAAGCCCCCCGGCCGAAGTCGGGGGGCTTGATCTGGAGCGGACGACCAGGTTCGAACTGGCGACCTCAACCTTGGCAAGGTTGCGCTCTACCAACTGAGCTACGTCCGCATCGCGCCCCGCACTGCTGCTATGTGCCGTGGCGCGAGGCCAACTATACCCAACCCCGAAGCCGTGCGAGCCGCACTGCGGCATGCCGGTTCTCCGCCCCGAGTTTCGACACGGCCGAGGACAGATAGTTCCGTACGGTCCCCTGTGACAGCGCGGCCCGCTCCGCGATCTCCGCGACAGGTGCGCCGTCGGCGGCGAGTTCGAGCACCTCGGCCTCGCGCGTGGTCAGCGGCGAGTCCCCGGCGGAGATCGCGTCGGCCGCCAACTCCGGGTCGACGTAACGGTTTCCGGCGTGCACGGTCCGGATGATCTCGGCGAGCCGCTGAGCACTGACGGTCTTGGGGACGAACCCGCGCACACCGGCCTCAAGCGCCCGCTTCAGATGCCCAGGCCGGCCATGACTGGTCACGATCAGCACCCGGCACTCCGGCAGTTCGGTACGCAGCGATGTGGCGACCTTCACACCGTCCGCGCCCGGCATCTCGAGATCGAGCACCGCCACGTCGGGCCGGTGCGCCCGAGCCATGGCCAGCGCCTCGGGCCCGGTGGCGGCCTCGGCGACGACCACGAGATCGTCCTCGAGCCCGAGCAGGGCGGCCAGCGCACCCCGGATGAGGTGCTCGTCGTCGGCGAGCAGAAGCCGCACCCCACTCATGAAGTGACCTCACTCACAACGACCCCGGCACCAGTCCCCGAGCCCGAACCACTGTGTGAACCCGAACCCGAACCCGAACCTGAACCCGAACCTGAACCCGAACCCGAACCCACACCCGTCCCCGTCCCCGTCCCCGTCCCGGCGGGCAACGGCACAGTGGCGACCACCCGGAACCGATCTCCGGCTCCTCCCACGACCCCCGCCTCCAGCCGCCCGTCCACCGCGGACAACCGCTCCCGCAACCCGACAAGCCCGGACCCGGCCCCCACCCCGGACTCCTCGCGCGCCTCCCCCCTGTGAGCGACCCCGTCGTTCTCCACGGTCAGCACCACGCACCCGTCTCCCACTCGCACCCGAACCCCGCACCACCCGGCATCCCCGTGCCGCAGCACATTGGTGGCCGCTTCCCGGACCACCCACCCGAGCGCCGACTGCACCTCACCCGGCAGCCCGGCCGCCGCTCCCGCTGCCTCCCCGCTCACCTCGCAGGAGATCCCGGCGGCTGTCAACACCCCCTGCGCGCCCAGGAGTTCCGCACCGAGGTCGGCCTCGCGGTACCCCCGTACGACATCCCGTACCTCCCGCTGCGACTCCCGTGCGATCCGCTGCACCTCGATCATCTGGTCGACGGCCTCGGGCCGTTCGCGGCGGGCGAGCTGCACCGCCAGCTCGCTCTTGAGGGCGATCACCGCGAGGTTGCGTCCCATCACGTCGTGCAGATCGCGCCCGAAGCGGAGCCGCTCCTCGGCGACGGCGAGCCGGGCCCGGTTCTCCCGGGCCTCGTCGAGTTCGTAGACGGCGGTGAGCAGCCAGACGGAGAAGACGAACGTGAGCGACATGAACCCGGCGCCGAACAGTACGGCCAGCCCCGTGCCGAAGGCCGCGGGCACCGAGAGACCCAGCGGGAGGGCCACGGCGACCGTGCCCACGGCCAGCCCGGCCACCAGTGACAGCATCCGCAGTCGGCTGCGCATGCCGAGGGTGACGGTCCCGGTGCCGAACGAGATCACCCCGGCGAACAGGCTGCCGGCGGCGGTCTCGGTGTCCTCGCCGCCCGGCCCGTGGGTGGCCAGGACGAGCGCCAGGATCCCGATCGCCGCGGTGACCGCACCGAGTGCGACCGACAGCCGCAACGGCTGTTCCCGGGTCCCGCGGATCCAGTCCAGCGCCCGGGACGCGGTGACCGCGCAGAGCGCCGCGTGCACGCACACCAGCAGGAACAGCACGTACGCGAGCCGCTCCTCCACATCCCCGAGGACGGGCAGTGCGAGCGCCGTGACCTCGATGAAGGGGAAGAGATGGAACGACCAGCGCGTGTACGTCTCCACCTTCGCCGGTGTGCTCTTGCGCCCCCACCAGTTCCCCGGCCTCGGCCTGCCCATGTCCCCGCGCCCCCCAACTTCCCCTATCGCCGGGGCTCCCAGCGGAACCACCGTCGTACAGCAAACACCGACAGAACGGTCCAGGCCAGACCGGTCAGTACGGCGCCCAGCGCCTCGTACGCCGACAGGTCACCGGTCCAGGCCCCGCGTACGAGGGTGATCGCGGGCGTCAGCGGGAGAAGTTCGCAGAAGGACGCGAGCCGGTCGGGCAGCACCTCCAGCGGGACGGTGATCCCGGACCCGAGGAACGAGATGAGCATCAGCGGCAGCGAGGTGACCTGCGCGCTCTCGGTGGTCCGGCTGAAAGTGGCGGTGAGAGCGGCCAGCGCCACACAGGTCACCAGGCCCAACAGCAGTCCGACGACGGCGAGTTGGGGCGCCGGTGGCGCGTCGATGTCGAGCAGGACGGTGCAGCCGACAGCCAGCAGCAGGCACTGTACGAGGCATGTCACGGCGGCGGGAAGCGCCGAGCCGGTGAGTATCTCGACGTCGCGCAACTCCCCGGTGCGCAGCCGTTTGAGGACGAGTTCCTCGCGCCGGGCGACGTAGACGCCGACGAGGGCCGCGTACACGGCGAAGAGGAGAGAGAAGCCGACCGAGGCGGGCAGGATGAGCGTCCCGAGGTCGAGGCCGGCCTCTTTCAGGTCGCTGTCCGAGGTGGCGGACCGCACACTGACCGGCAGCACCAGCGGCACGAACAGGGCGGCCACCAGGGTCCCCTTGTTGCGCAGGAACAACGTCGACTCGGCCCGAGCCAGGGCCCGCATCCGCTCGGCGGGAGTGGTCGCGACCCTCGTCCCGCCCGCACCGATGACCGTACTCACGCGACACTCTCCTCAGCGACGCCGACGACGGACGAATCCACGCTCGCCGAAGCCTCCCGGGCGATCCGCAGGAACGCCTCCTCCAGCGAGGCCGACCGCACGTCCAGCCCCCGCAGGGTGATCCCGGCCTGCTCAGCCCAGACCAGCAACCGCGTTGCCGCCCGCTGGAGTTCATGGGTCCGCAGCACGACGACACGCCCCTGCTCCTCGTACTCGCTCACGCCGAGCGGGCCCAGCGGCGGCAGGTCGCCCACGAAGTACCCCGCGGGCAGTTCGAAGGAGATCCGGGACGGCTGCGAGGCGGTCACCTCGGCGGGCGTACCGGAGGCGGCGATGCGCCCTTCGTGGAGGATGGCGAGCCGGTCGGCGAGATCCTCGGCCTCCTCCAGGTAGTGCGTGGTGAGCAGTACGGTCGTGCCGCCGGCGCGCAGTTCCCGTACCAACTCCCAGGTGGCCCGGCGCCCTTCGGCGTCGAGGCCGGTCGTCGGCTCGTCGAGGAACAGCACCTCGGGGTTGCCGAGGAGGGCGAGCGCGAGGTCGAGGCGCCGCCGCTCACCCCCGGACAGCTGCTTCACGCGTACGTCGGTGCGCCGCTCGAGCCCGACGAGCGCGAGCACCTCCGCCTCGGGCCGAGCCCCGCTCGTACAGGCGGCCCACATCCGCGCGGTCTCGCCGACGGTCAGCTCGGACGGGAAGCCGCCTTCCTGGAGCATCACGCCGGTACGCGGCCGTACGAGGGCCCGCTCGGTGTACGGATCATGGCCCAGCACACGCACGCGTCCCCCGGCGGGTGCCGCGAGCCCCTCCAGCAGTTCGACGGTGGACGTCTTGCCGGCGCCGTTCGTGCCCAGCAGGGCGAAGATCTCCCCGCGGCCCACGGAGAAGGACACCCCGCGCACCGCCTCGAACCCGCCCCCGTACACACGCCGCAGGTCAGTGACCTCAATCACGTGTTCGCGTTCGTTGGTTTCCATGTCTTCAGCATCCCGGCGGGAAGGAGCGGAAGGCAGTGCGTGGTGTCATCACCGCACATGACAAATGTCAGACGCCACAGACGGAACGGACGGGAACAGACGGAACACGAAAAAGACCCCGGTCACGAGGACCGGGGTCTTGATCTGGAGCGGACGACCAGGTTCGAACTGGCGACCTCAACCTTGGCAAGGTTGCGCTCTACCAACTGAGCTACGTCCGCATTGCCTCCAGTCGGCTTTCACCGACTGGCGCGAGCACCAGCCTACCTGATCCACAGAGTGGTCAGGACCGGCGATGCAGAGCGGGTGACAGGAATTGCACACTGCGCCTTCCCCCTGGAAGGGGGATGTTCTGCTACTGAACTACACCCGCAAGCCTCCGTGAGCCGGGCCTTTCGGCCTTGCCCCTCGGCGTGTTCCAGACTCTAGCTGATCAGCGGGGGGTCAACGCAAGTCGGTTGTGCCGAGGGGGCGGTGGGGCGCTGAGGCCCGGCTGCCGGATGGCTGCGGGCCGCCTACTGCGCGGCGGTGAAGGCCTCGTACACCTTCTTCGGGATGCGGCCCCGGGTCGGTACGTCGAACTTGTTGGCGAGGGCCCAGGCCCGGACCGCCGCAGGGTCGGGGGCGACCTCCGTCTGCTTGTACGTCTTGCCGGAGCGCGACCGCTTGCGGCCGGCGTCCACGTACGGCTCCAGTGCCTTACGCAGTTTCTCGGCATTGGTTTGATTCAGGTCGATCTCGTACGACTTGCCGTCGAGTCCGAAGGCGATCGTTTCCGCCGCTTCCGAGCCGTCGATGTCGTCGGAGAGTGTGACCACGACACGCTGAGCCACGAATATCGGTCCCTTCGTGCGACACCTTGACCGCGACATCGGTAGACGTCGGGAGGTGTCGGGAGATCTCGGTTGTCCGACAGTTAATGGGCAAAGTATCGGCTAATGCCTTTTCCTTTGTACAGTGCCCGGCATTGCAATGGGAAGACCGACTAAATCTGTCCGCGTGTCTCCCCGCAATAGACATCCTGGTAGCGAACCCGGATCTTTCCCAGAATTTTTCGCGTTGGCACCGCTCCGATACCGGATCGTGATGCCGCACTCCTCGGCTCCCGTAGTTTCCTACGAATCTACCCGCGTAGAAATTTTGTGCGGGTATCCTGAAGGAACCTGCTCAGCACCACACACCGGGAGTGCCAGTGGCACGCGTCGTAGTCGACGTCATGCTCAAGCCGGAGATCCTCGACCCCCAGGGCCAGGCGGTGCAGCGTGCACTGCCGCGTCTCGGTTTCGAGGGCGTCTCCGACGTACGTCAGGGAAAGCGATTCGAACTGGAAGTTGACGGGCCGGTGGACGACGCCGCGCTCGCCCGCATCCATGATCTTGCCGAATCCTTCCTCGCCAACACCGTGATCGAGGACTTCACCGTGAAGGTGGAGGAGATGGTGGGGGAAGAGAAGTGACTGCTCGTATTGGAGTCGTCACCTTTCCGGGTTCACTGGACGACCGGGACACACAGCGTGCGATCCGTCTCGCGGGTGCCGAGCCGGTAGCTCTCTGGCACAAGGACAAGGACCTCAAGCAGGTCGACGCGGTGGTTCTGCCCGGCGGATTCTCGTACGGCGACTATCTGCGCGCGGGCGCCATCTCCCGTTTCTCGCCGGTGATGGAGTCGGTCATCGAGCAGGCGAAGTCGGGCATGCCGGTCCTCGGCATCTGCAACGGCTTCCAGATCCTCACCGAGGCGCACCTTCTGCCGGGCGGGATGCTCGGCAACGACCACCTGCACTTCATCTGCCGTGACCAGAAGCTGCGGGTGGAGAACGCGGACACCGCCTGGACCGTCGACTACGCGGCCGGCCAGGAGATCCACATCCCGCTGAAGAACATGGACGGCCGGTACGTCGCCGACGAGTACACGCTGGACAAGCTGGAGGCCGAGGGGCGGGTCGTCTTCCGCTACCTGGACTTCAACCCCAACGGCAGCCTCCGTGACATCGCCGGCATCACCAACGAGGCCGGGAACGTCGTGGGCCTCATGCCGCACCCGGAGCACGCCACCGAGCCGCTGATCGGCACGGGCCGTACCGACGGTCTCCCGTTCTTCACCTCGATCCTCAAGAAGCTGGTCAACGCATGAGCCGGACGCCTCTGGACACGGTCGAGCACGCGGCCGAGACCCCCGACGTCGAGCTGCCCTGGGCCGAACTCGGCCTGAAGAAGGACGAGTACGAGCGGGTCGTGGAGATCCTCGGCCGCCGCCCGACGGGCGCCGAGCTGGCCATGTACTCGGTGATGTGGTCCGAGCACTGCAGCTACAAGTCGTCGAAGGTGCATCTGCGCCAGTTCGGCGAGAAGGCCCCGCACTCCGACGCGATGCTCGTCGGCATCGGCGAGAACGCGGGCGTCGTCGACGTCGGCCAGGGCTACGCGGTGACCTTCAAGGTCGAGTCGCACAACCACCCGTCCTACGTCGAGCCCTACCAGGGCGCGGCCACGGGCGTCGGCGGCATCGTGCGCGACATCATCGCGATGGGTGCGCGTCCGGTAGCGGTCGTGGACCCCCTGCGTTTCGGTGCGGCGGACCACCCCGACACCAAGCGCGTGCTGCCGGGTGTGGTGGCGGGCATCGGCGGCTACGGCAACTGCCTCGGGCTCCCCAACATCGGCGGCGAGGTCGTCTTCGACGCCTGCTACCAGGGGAACCCGCTGGTCAACGCGGGCGCCATTGGCGTCATGCGGCATGAGGACATCCACCTGGCGAAGGCGTCGGGCACGGGCAACAAGGTCATCCTGTACGGGGCCCGCACGGGCGGTGACGGTATCGGCGGCGCGTCGATCCTCGCCTCGGAGACCTTCGACGACGCGAAGCCGTCGAAGCGCCCCGCCGTCCAGGTCGGCGACCCCTTCCAGGAGAAGCTGCTCATCGAGTGCACCCTGGAGGCCTTCAAGGAGAAGCTGGTCGTCGGCATCCAGGACCTCGGCGCGGCGGGCCTGTCCTGCGCGACGTCCGAGCTGGCGTCCAACGGCTCTGGCGGCATGCGCGTCACCCTCGACGACGTCCCCCTCCGCGACTCGACCCTGTCTCCCGAGGAAATCCTCATGAGCGAGTCGCAGGAACGCATGTGCGCGGTGGTCGAGCCGGAGAAGGTCGACCGGTTCCTCGCCATCTGCGACAAGTGGGACGTCATCGCCACGGTGATCGGTGAGGTCACCGACGGCGACCGCCTCGAGATCTTCTGGCACGGCGGCAAGATCGTCGACGTCGACCCGCGCACGGTCGCGCACGACGGCCCGGTCTACGAGCGCCCGTACGCCCGCCCGGACTGGCAGGACGCCCTCCAGGCGGACGACGCCAACAAGCTTGCGCGCCCGGCGACTTCGGAGGAGCTGAGGGCTCAGGTCCTCCAGCTCGTCTCCTCCCCGAACCAGGCCTCCAAGTCCTGGATCACCTCCCAGTACGACCACTTCGTGCAGGGCAACACGGTGTTGGCCCAGCCCGAGGACTCCGGGATGATCCGCATCGACGAGACGACCGGCCTCGGGGTCGCCATCGCGACGGACGGCAACGGCCGCTTCGCCAAGCTCGACCCGTACGCGGGCGCGCAGTTGGCGCTCTCGGAGGCCTACCGCAACGTGGCGACGACAGGCGCGAAGCCCCTCGCCGTCTCCGACTGCCTGAACTTCGGCTCGCCCGAAGACCCGGCGGTGATGTGGCAGTTCGCGGAGGCGGTACGTGGACTCGCGGACGCCTGCCTGCAGTTGGGCACCCCGGTGACCGGCGGCAACGTCTCGCTCTACAACCAGACCGGCGAGGCGGCCATCCACCCGACGCCGGTCGTCGCGGTCCTGGGCGTCATCGACGACGTGGCGCGTCGCACGCCGGTCGCGTTCCAGGAGGAGGGCCAGCTGCTGTACCTCCTCGGCGACACCCGCGAGGAGCTCAGTGGGTCGGCGTGGTCGCAGGTCGTGCACGACCACCTGGGTGGCCTGCCGCCCAAGGTCGACCTGGAGCGTGAGCGTCTCCTGGCGGAGATCCTGATCTCCGCCTCCCGTGACGGCATGATCGACTCCGCGCACGACCTGTCGGACGGCGGTCTGATCCAGGCGGTGGTGGAGTCGGCTCTCCTCGGCGGGAAGGGCGCGCGTCTCGTCGTACCGGACGGGCTCGACGCGTTCACCCTCCTGTTCTCGGAGTCGGCCGGCCGCGCGGTGGTCGCGGTCCCGCGCTCGGAGGAGCTCCGCTTCAACGACATGTGCGGGGCGCGGGGCCTGCCGGTGACGCGAATCGGCGTGGTCGACGGCGACGCGGTGGAACTGCAGGGCGAGTTCACCCTGCCCCTGACGGAACTGCGTGAGGCGCACGAGGGGACGATTCCGGCGCTGCTGGCGTAGCCGGCGTAGTCGGTTCTGGTTGTACGACGGTGAGGGCCCCGTCTGCCGGGTTGGCAGGCGGGGCCCTCAGCGGTCTCGGTCGGGAGGTGGGTCAGAAGCCGATCGGGTTCACGTAGGTGCCCGGGCGGGTGGCGCCGTCCTGCTTGAGGATCTGGCCGCCGAAGGGCCAGGTCAGGGTGAAGTGCTTCGTCTCGTTCGGCGGGGTGACCAGGAACTGCTTCGGGACGAACTTCTCCTTCTTCGGCGTGGACTTGGCCACCGGGAGCAGGTTGATGCTGAAGTCGACCGTGTCGCCCTTCTCCAGGGTGATCTTCACGGGCCTCTTGGAGGAGCGCGCCAGCGACCACGTCCCGTCGGTCGACTGGGCGCCGACCATGTCGACACCGGGGAAGCCGGACAGCGTGCAGGTGCGCGAGCTCTTGTTGGTGAACCAGATGAACGCCTGCGTCTGCTTCGTGGTCTGCCCCATCTCCGGTGCCGCGTCGCCTCCCGTGGCGAAACCGGCCTTCAGGTCGGCGGTGTGGCAACGGGTCGGAGCGGCTTTGGCGGCGCCGGAGGTGGTGGCGGCCGAGGCCGGGACGGTGGTGACGGCGTAGCCGCCGACGACGACAGCGGCCAGGGCGACGGCGGTGAGCTTGCTGTTCATGGAGTTTCTGGTTCCCCTCGGGTGCGGATCGGCGCGCGGGGTCAGTGCGCGTCTACGCACGTGAAGAGGTGCGGGGGTCGGGCGCGGTTGGGCGGGCCGAAGAACCTTTTTTCGACATTCGGGTAACCGATGTCACCACTTCGTGCACCCGCCCGTGTGGAGTTCGATGCCGATCGGGTCGGGCACGAACACCTTCGCCGTTCCGCGCACGAGGGGACGATTCCGGCGCTGCTGGCGCAGTCGCCTTTGGTTGTACGAGGCTGAGGTCCCGTCCGTCACATCCGGGTTCGGGCGGGACCTCGTCGTTTGCTGGTCAGGGGGGCGTATGGGTTACGGGGGATTCGTGTTCATCCTGCTGGGCTTGGTGGCGTTGGGGCTCGCCATCGCCTGGGTCGTCGTCGGGGTGCACGCCCTGCTCCTCGGCCGGGTGCCGGGCAAGCGGCTGCCGTGGCGAGTGAGGCAGCCCAGGCTGTGGGGAGCGGGTGCCCTTCTGATGTTGTTCAACGGCGGGTCGCCGTCGCTCTTCGCGGTCGGCGTCGGGCTGGTCGCGCTGGGCTACGCCGTGAAGTCCCAGCGGTGAGTGGGCAGTTGGGGCCGCGCGTACGGGTTCAACGCACGTAGTTCTTGAGGATCTCCGTGTCGAGTTCGATGCCGACCGGGTCGGGGAGGAGCACCTTCTCGCCGAACTTCGCGGTGTGGATGGCGCGGTAGCCGCCGACCTTCCGGTCCGGGGAGCTGTGCACGGTGAGGGTGCAGGAGTCCCGGTCGATCAGGAGGTAGAGGGGGATTCCGGACTGGCCGTACGCGGCCGGCTTCTCGTGGCGGATCCGCCAGTCCGTGTCCGCGTCGTACGAGGTGATCTCGACGACCAGCAGAGCCCCGGCCGGGTCGGCCCATTCGCCGGACCCCGCGAAGTGGGCCTCGGGGCGAGTACCGCGTCCGGTCTCACCCTGCCCTCCTGATGGGCCTCCACCCGGAGTCCCGTGCCCCGGTAAAGGTCCAGGTCGGGCCTGGACTGCATACAGCGCCGGGCCAGCCAGGCTACGACGGTGCTGTGGTCTCCGTCCGGTTTCCTCTTGACGCCGAGGCGTCCCCCGACGAACTCCAACGTCACGGTCTCCGGTGCGGCGCAGGCGATCGTCTCGAACTCCGCCACTGACATCGCGGTCACGTTCCCATTTTCTTCGGTTCGGCGCAGTCCTTGCACGCGTACGAGGTCCAGCCCGGCCCCGTTCCCTGGTCGACCGTGGGCAGGGCGACCATCGCCGTGCTGGTGGGCTGTTGGCAGATGGCGCACAGGCGGGTCCTGTGCAGGCACGCCGAGCACATGCGGCCGGTGTTCTCCAGGGTGCCGTAGCGCAGGAAGGGGGCGCGGCCGACCTTGCAGATGTCGCAGAGCGGCTCGGTTTCGACGTCGGCGGTGACGACGTCCCCCACGCGGCACTGACGCTCGGTGCAGTCGGCGATGCGTACCCAGAGGAGGTCGCCGTCCTCGGCGTCGGCGTTCTCGTAACCGGATCCGACCTGCACGACGACGCCCTCGACGGGCTCGGGCGCCTCGCGCTTGCGGAGGGCGGGCGGGACGTAGGTGGTTCCGCGGACCCGGTCCCCTACGAGGAAGGGGCCGTCGGTGAGGGGGAGGCGCTGGGGGTGGGGAGGGGGAGTGGTCATGGGGACAACGGTTCCGTCGTTCCAAGGGCAAAACAATCGAACGTAGAAATTCCACGAGAACTGGCAAATGCCGGAAAGTTGGGATGCTGCTGCGCAAGGTGGACACAAGCTGCCACACTCGATGCACAGACCGTGACTTGGTGGGCACAGGGCGTCAAGTGACAGGCATAGTCGTACTGTTGGCGGGCATGACCGCAGAAGGGGCGGGCACGGTGGCAACGAAGACGGGGCCGACGATCCGGCGGATGCAACTCGGTCAGGAGCTACGGAGGCTGCGACAGCAAGCAGCCCGCGATGACGGAGACGGTCAGGGGCTGACCTTGGCTCAGGCGGTACGAGGTCTGGGGTTCACCGAGTCGAAGCTGTACCGAGTCGAGAACGGCTTGACCAGCCTCCCCAAGGTGCAGGACCTCAAGGAGCTGCTGGACCGCTACGGGGTCATGGACTCCGACGACGTGGAGTTCCTCCTGGAGATCCACAAGAACTCGCTGAACCGGGGATGGTGGTCGGTCTACCGGAGCCTGATGCCGTCGGGATTCGGCATGAGCGTCGGCCTCGAAGGCGACGCCAAGATCCTCCGCGTTTACGAACCATGCGTGCTGTACGGCCTGTTCCAGACCGAGGCGTACGCCCGGGCCCAGTTCGAGATCGCCAAGCCCATCGACGAACGGACGACCGAGTTCGTCGAGCGGAACATCGAGATCAGGATGAGGCGCAAGCAGATCATCACCCGGTCCGACCGCCCGGTGGAGGTGCACGCGATCCTCGAAGAGGCCGCTGTGCGACGCGTCTACGGCGGCCCGGACGTGATGCGCGAGCAGTACGCGCACCTCGCGGAACTCTGCGCATTGGATCATGTGACCGTGCAGATCCTCCCGCTGTCGCAACCGGTGTACCGGGCGCCCGAGAGTTTCGTGCTCATGGAGTTCGAGCCGCCGCTGCCCACCGTGGTCAGCAAGGACGGTCAGGACACCGTCAACCTGACGGACAAGGACACGGAACTGTGGCGCTTCTCGCGCCGGTTCGACGCCATGCGGGCCGGGGCGCCGAGCCCCCGGGAGACCTCCGACCTCCTGCAACGACTGGCACGAGAGATGGAACAACCATGACCACTGACCCCACGTCGGAAGCCACCTGGCAGAAGTCCACCTACAGCAACGACTCGGGCGGCAACTGCGTAGAAGTCGCCCACCCCGCCCCGACCCCCGCCCACATAGCCCTCAGAGACTCCAAACACCCCCAAGGCCCCGCCCTCCTCCTCCCCCGCCAAGCCTTCACCGCCCTGCTCGACCACCTCCGGAGCTGACCCCCCGATGCCCCCGGCCAAAAAGCCGAAGTCCCGCACCCGCAGCTACGACCCCGCCAAGACCCGCGCAGCGATCCTCACCCAGTACGACAACATCCGCTCCGCCATCCGCACACTCACCCCCGACCAGCTCACCCTCCCCACCCGCCTCGGCGACTGGACCGTCCACGACCTGGCCGCGCACGTCACCATGGCCATGGAGACCGTCAGCCGAAACCTGGACCGGGACGAGCCGGAGAAAGCCGACCTCGGCCTCCTCGACTGGCCGTTCGCCACGGCCTCCCGAGCCGCCGACATCGCAGAGGGCACCCGAGAGCTGGCAGCCGCCCACCCCGACCTTGACTCCCTCAACGCCCTCTACACCCGCACCGAAGAACGCCTCACCCAACGCCTGACCGGCATCGGCGAAGCCCCCGGCACCCGTCGGCTCGCCACCCGGACCGGCGCCATGACCCTCGCCGACTACCTGGTCACCCGTACCGTCGAGCTGGTCGTCCACACGGACGACCTGAACGACGCCGTCCCTGGCCTCGGAATCCCGTACGACCGCCAGGCCCTGGCCACCTGCACCCGCCTCCTCGCCGACGCCCTCGCCGCGAAGGCGCCGGGCGGCTCGACGGAGGTGCGGATCCCGCCGTACGCCGTGGTGCAGTGCGTAGAGGGGCCGAGGCACACCCGTGGCACCCCGCCCAACGTCGTCGAGACCGACCCGCTGACCTGGATCCGCCTGGCCACCGGCCGGGTCCAGTGGGCCGACGCCCTCGACAAGGCCCAGGTCAGCGCGAGCGGCGAACGAGCAGACCTCGCAGCCCTACTGCCCCTCATGGCCTGACGGCACCCCGTACGGAGAATCCGCAGCCCCCTCCGAACTACAGCCGGGCGGGGAACCGCCCACCCACCCCTTCCGTCCCAACGGCATGAACACGCAGCGACTGACGAGCGTCAGCCTCAGCCTCCTCACCCTGGCCGTACTCCCCTTCGCCGCAGCGTGCGGCAGTGAGAAGAGCGGCGACAGCCAGACCGTCGGGTCGGGAACCGGGTCGGGAACCGGAACGACGACATCGGGGTCACCCGATGTCACCGGCATCCACTGGAAGGTCGAGGACCTGACCGTCGACGGGAAGAAGAGCGCCGCGCCCGCCGGCGCCTACCTCCGGATCGCCAAGGACGGCGAGGTCAGCGGCAACTACGGCTGCAACAGCTTCGGCGCCACCGCCAAGGTCGACGGCGACGACATCGCCCTCGGAACGGCCCGCTCGACCGACATGGCCTGCGGGGATGATCGGATGACCTTCGAGGGCGCCTTCTCCAAGGCCCTCACCGGCGGCACCCTCACCGCCCAGGTCAAGGGCGACGGCGAGCAGCAGCTCACCCTCACCACCAAGGCCGGCGCCACCATCCACCTCACCGAGGAGAAGGCGTCCTCCCTCTACGGCACCAAGTGGACGGTCACGACGGTCGGTGAAGCCGGAGCCGACTCCGGCGTCAGCCCGCTGCCGTCCGCCGCCGACACCTATCTCGTGTTCGATCAGAAGAAGGGGACCGTCCGCGGCAAGGCTGGTTGCAACAACGTTTCTGCGAAGGCGACGGTCAGCGACGGCGCTATCACTTTCGGCAGCCCGGCGACCACCCGAAGGATGTGCGACGCCTCACTCATGAAGGCCGAGAGGGCCTTCCTGAAACTCTTCGACGGCAAGACGGCCTACAAGATCGATCACCGTAGCCTGTCCCTGACCAGCGAAAACGGGACAACCGTCGCCGCGACCGTCGCCGACTGACCCTCTACCGCAGTTCACACCCCCGCAGGGCCGGTGTGTCACAGTCGCATTCCCTAATTCGGACCAGTGGTCGATCTCGCCTACACTCGGTGGCGTGCCACGTGGTGACGGTCGACTCAGTCATGATCTGCTCCCCGGCGAGAAAGGCCCCCAGGACGCTTGCGGCGTCTTCGGGGTCTGGGCCCCCGGTGAAGAGGTCGCCAAGCTCACTTACTTCGGGCTCTACGCCCTGCAGCATCGAGGCCAGGAATCCGCGGGTATCGCGGTAAGCAATGGCTCGAAGATCCTCGTCTTCAAGGACATGGGACTTGTCTCCCAGGTCTTCGACGAGACCTCGCTCGGCGCCCTCAAGGGGCATATCGCGGTCGGTCACGCCCGCTACTCGACGACTGGCGCCTCCACCTGGGAGAACGCCCAGCCCACCTTCCGGGCGACCGGCCACGGCTCCATCGCCCTCGGCCACAACGGCAACCTCGTCAACACGGCGCAGCTTGCCGAGATGGTCGCCGACCTGCCCAAGCAGCACGACGGCCGCACCCCGCGCGTCGCGGCGACCAACGACACCGATCTGCTGACGGCCCTGCTGGCCGCCCAGACCGACGACGACGGCAAGCCGCTGACCATCGAGGACGCCTCCGCGCGGATCCTCCCGCAGGTCAAGGGCGCCTTCTCCCTCGTCTTCATGGACGAGCACACGCTGTACGCCGCCCGCGACCCGCAGGGCATCCGCCCCCTGGTCCTGGGCCGGCTGGAGCGCGGCTGGGTGGTCGCCTCCGAGTCCGCCGCCCTGGACATCTGCGGCGCTGCCTACGTCCGCGAGATAGAGCCGGGCGAGTTCGTCGCCATCGACGAGAACGGTCTGCGCACCTCCCGATTCGCGGAAGCGAAGCCCAAGGGCTGTGTCTTCGAGTACGTGTACCTGGCCCGCCCGGACACCGACATCGCCGGCCGGAACGTGTACCTCTCGCGCGTCGAGATGGGTCGGAAACTGGCCAAGGAAGCCCCGGTCGAGGCCGACCTGGTGATAGCGACCCCGGAATCCGGCACCCCGGCCGCGATCGGCTACGCCGAGGCCTCCGGAATCCCCTTCGGCGCCGGCCTCGTCAAAAACGCGTACGTCGGACGTACGTTCATCCAGCCCTCCCAGACCATCCGGCAGCTCGGGATCCGGCTGAAGCTGAACCCGCTGAAGGAAGTCATCAAGGGCAAGCGCCTGGTCGTCGTCGACGACTCGATCGTGCGCGGCAACACCCAGCGCGCGCTCGTGCGGATGCTCCGCGAGGCGGGCGCGGCGGAGGTCCACATCCGGATCTCCTCTCCCCCCGTGAAGTGGCCCTGCTTCTTCGGCATCGACTTCGCGACCCGGGCCGAGCTCATCGCCAACGGCATGACCATCGACGAGATCGGCACCTCGCTGGGCGCCGACTCCCTCTCGTACATCTCCATCGACGGCATGATCGAGGCGACCACCATCGCCAAGCCGAACCTGTGCCGTGCCTGCTTCGACGGCGAGTACCCGATGGACCTCCCGGACCCCGAACTGCTCGGCAAGCAGCTCCTGGAGACCGAGCTGGCCGCAGGGCCCGCCGCCACGGCCGCGTCCGACGCGATCCGCCGCCCGTAAGCAGCCGTAAAACCTGCTTCACGAGCCGTACGAACACGAAAGTTCTCACCCTCATGTCTGAGACCACTGAGACCCCTGGGACCGTTGGTGCCGCTGGTACCACCGGTGCCAGCTACGCGGCCGCCGGCGTCGACATCGAAGCGGGCGACCGCGCCGTCGAGCTGATGAAGGAGTGGGTGAAGAAGACCCAGCGCCCCGAGGTCCTCGGCGGCCTCGGCGGCTTCGCCGGCCTCTTCGACGCCTCCGCCCTCAAGCGCTACGAGCGCCCGCTGCTCGCCTCCGCGACCGACGGCGTGGGCACGAAGGTCGACATCGCCCGGCAGCTCGGCGTGTACGACACGATCGGCCACGACCTGGTCGCCATGGTCATGGACGACATCGTGGTGTGCGGCGCCGAACCGCTGTTCATGACCGACTACATCTGCGTCGGCAAGGTCCACCCCGAGCGCGTCGCCGCGATCGTCAAGGGCATCGCCGAGGGCTGCGTACTGGCCGGATGCGCCCTGGTCGGCGGCGAGACGGCCGAACACCCGGGTCTGCTCGGCCCGGACGACTTCGACGTGGCCGGCGCCGGTACGGGCGTCGTGGAGGCCGACCGGCTGCTCGGCGCGGACCGCATCCGTACGGGTGACGCGGTGATCGCCATGGCGGCCTCCGGGCTTCACTCGAACGGGTACTCGCTCGTCCGCCATGTCCTCCTGAACCAGGCCGGCCTCTCCCTGGACGCGCACATCGAGGAGTTCGGCCACACCCTCGGCGAGGAACTCCTCGTCCCCACCAAGATCTACTCCCTGGACTGCCTGGCCCTCACCCGCACCACGGACGTGCACGCCTACTCGCACATCACCGGCGGCGGCCTGGCAGCCAACCTGGCTCGAGTGATCCCGGACACCCTGCACGCCACCGTGGACCGCTCCACCTGGGCCCCGGCGCCGATCTTCGACCTGGTCGGCAAGACGGGCTCGGTAGAACGCCTGGAGCTGGAAAAAACCCTCAACATGGGCGTAGGCATGATCGCCATCGTCCCCCAGGACGCAGCGGACACGGCCCTCACCACCTTGGCGGACCGAGGCGTAGAAGCCTGGGTAGCAGGCGAAATCACCGACCGGGGCAACCACCAGACAGGCGCAGCCCTGACCGGCACCTACGCAACCAGCTAGCCCGAAGGGGGAAAGGGGGCCGACGCAGCCGCCCCCTTTCCAGGGGCGCGGGGAACTGCGCGACCAACCCCCACGCACCCGCACCCGCCAACCCACACGAGCCCCCCACCCTTTAGGCGCCCCCCGCCCAACCCCAGTGGAACGGCAACGCACGAAACCCGGTCCGGTGCCAATGGCCCCGAACCGGGAGAGGTGCGGCTGATAACCAACAGGAAGAAAACAACCTGCTCAGCGCGCCGCAGGCGTCACGCGTCAAGCCCCACGGCGTTGCTGGGACGACGCGGGACCTGAGGACTGGTCGTCCTCGTCCTCATCGTCGTCGTTGTAGAGATCCGCGTACTGAGCGTACGGGTCGTCTTCTTCCTCGTCGTCGTCCTCGAACGGCTCGCCATTCGGCGGCTGGCTCGAAGTCGAAGCGCCCAGCTCATTGGCCAGACGCGAGAGGTCAGTCCCGCCGCTGCTGTACTTCAGCTGGCGGGCGACCTTCGTCTGCTTGGCCTTTGCCCGGCCGCGCCCCATGGCTCGACCCCCTCGGATACGGGGCTCGGTGGCCCCAGAGTCTTGACACGCGTTCATGATCTGGAACGGGCTCTCCGTGGAGAGACCGGTCCGTAGGGCTTCCACGGTACCTGAGCCCACGCACATACGGTACGTCGCCCACAGGACGTGGCGGTGCCCAGAACCCGCGAGGTGCCCTGTACTCGCTGGTCAACCGCGATTTTAACCACTTCTCGGCGGCCGACCCGCCGACGGGAGTGAGAGTTCTCTCCAACACCCCGTCGGCAGGTACCTCGCGGGCCCCCGGGGAGGGCCCCGGACTACCGGCTCCGGCGGGCCTCGGACATCCGCTGCTCGGCGATCCGGTCGGCCGCGGCGGCCGGCGGAATACCGTCGGTCTTCGCACGTGCGAAGATGGCCAGCGTGGTGTCGTAGATCTTCGCCGCCTTCGCCCTGCACCGCTCGAAGTCGAACCCGTGCAGCTCGTCGGCCACCTGGATCACGCCACCGGCGTTCACGACGTAGTCGGGCGCGTAGAGGATCCCGCGGTCCGCGAGGTCCTTCTCGACGCCCGGGTGCGAGAGCTGGTTGTTGGCCGCCCCGCACACCACCTCGGCGGTCAGCACGGGCACGGTCTCGTCGTTGAGCGCTCCGCCGAGCGCACAGGGGGCGTAGATGTCGAGCCCGTCGACCCGGATCAGCGCGTCCGTGTCCGCGACGGCCATGACGTTCCGGTGCCGCTCGGTGATCCGCCGTACGGCGTCCTCGCGCACATCGGTGACGAAGATTTCGGCGCCCTCCGCCACCAGGTGCTCCACGAGGTGGTGCCCGACCTTGCCGACGCCCGCGATGCCGATGCGCCTGGCCCGCAGCGACGGGTCGCCCCACAGATGCTGGGCGGAGGCCCGCATCCCCTGGTAGACGCCGAAGGCGGTCAGCACGGACGAGTCGCCGGCCCCGCCGTTCTCCGGGGACCGTCCGGTCGTCCAGCGGCACTCGCGCGCGACCACGTCCATGTCGGCCACATACGTACCGACGTCGCACGCGGTGACGTACCGACCGCCGAGCGAGGCCACGAACCGGCCGTACGCGAGAAGCAGCTCCTCGCTCTTGACGACGTCCGGATCGCCGATGATCACGGCCTTGCCGCCGCCGTGGTCCAGACCGGCCATGGCGTTCTTGTAGGACATCCCGCGCGCGAGGTTCAGCGCGTCGGCGACGGCCTCCGCCTCGTTCGCGTAGGGGTAGAAGCGCGTACCGCCGAGGGCGGGGCCCAGTGCGGTGGAGTGGATGGCGATCACGGCCTTGAGGCCGGTGGCCCGGTCCTGGCAGAGCACGACTTGCTCATGACCCCCCTGCTCCGAGTGGAACAGGGTGTGCAGTACATCAGCAGGCGCGCCGGTTACGTCGGTCACTGTGGTGACTCCAGGGAAGTAGCGGCGGGTGGGGCCGGGGCCCGTACGGGTGGCGGGCCTCCGTGGGCATGAGGGTAAAGCTCCTCCCCGGCCCGCGTATGCCAACCGTCCCCGCAGTGCCAAGGATCACCCACCGGTGCCATGGAAACGAACGACGGTTTGCATAATTTTCCCGTGCTGCTGTGTGCTGTTCTCACGGGTTTTCCAGGTCGTCCAGGGGGGAGGGAGCAGGCGTGCCCAAGGTGCCCAAGGTGTCCTCGGTGATCGTTCCGTACGCGTCCTACTTGCGCGTCTACGAGCCGTTGGCGGCCTTCCCCGAGCCCGAGCGCAGCCACTGGGCGCGCTACGCCCGACGGTCCGACCGGCCCTCGTACCAGGACGAACTGCGCCGCTCCCTGGCCGACTTGCTGCCCACCCCGCCGGTCGCGGTGCCCGTGCAGGAGAGCGCCGACGCGTTCGTGACCGAGGTCGAGGGCGTGCTGTGCGTCTGCCCCTGGCGCACCCGGCTGCGCGGCTGGCAGGCGCTGGGCGGGCTGGCGGAGGAACTGCCCCTCCCGGTCCTGGACGCCGTCCTGCCACCCCTCGTACGCCACCAGGCGGCCCAGGACTACGAGCGCTGGCTGATCCGCAACCCGGACGCCCGCCCGTGGATCCGCACGGCGACCTGGCAGGTCCCGCTGAACTGGTTCGTCCTCGTGTCCGACGAGGAGCGCGAGTACGACGAGGGCTCGGGGGCCGACGGGGACGTGGCGCCCGTGCTGCGGTACCGGACGCCCATGGTGCAGGCGCGGCGGCGCGTGGCGCGCGGGCTGCGGACCCTGCGCGACAGCCTCGACGAGGGGCCGCTCATCGACGGGCTGCTGGACGTCGGGCGCTGGCTGGAGGAGTTCCATCCGCGCTCGCTGGTCGAGCTGGACTACGGCGGGCTGGTGCATGTGCTGCCGGCCGGCGATCTGGCGGGGGACCACTCGGCGGCGGACGTGGCGGCGGGCATCGACGCGCTGCGCGCGGGGGACGCCGAGTCGGCCGGGGAGGCGTACGGGCGGCTCGTGGAGCGGTGGCGGGCGGTGCGGGACCGACGGTCCGCCAACTGACGTTTCGTCAAAGAAGGGCACCCTGGAACGTGAGTTCCATTTCTGTGGGACGCTCTTGGGGCTGCCGTGGGACGTAGGTCCCGATCCGGGCGTTTGTGTCAAGCGTGACGGACCGCACGTACAGGTGGCTTGCGTCCCTTGCCCCTCCTCGTGCCAAAATAGGACAAGGAGTCCGGGGGAGGCTCTATCTGCCCAACTATGGGTGGAATCTCAGCATTGCACGCTATGGGGGGTCTCGTGACTCCTGATCGCCACTGTGACTGATCGTCACAGTGGCGTGACTGTCCGCTATGGCATGGTCCATTGGCTTCCGTCGCCGATGGACGCCTGCAAGGGCAATTCCATCGGTTTGGCCTACGCGGTTGGACAGATGGTGTAGTTGTAGTGCCGAGGACAAGCCGTTCGTCCTATAACCGACTCGACCCGCATCCGCCATTTCGGGCAACGCGGGTCAAGGTGCAGAATTTAGAGGAATGAACCGAGAAGGTTCGGTTCTCCCGAGGAGGCCGCTCATGACCGCTCGCACCCCTGATGCCGAGCCGCTGCTGACCCCGGCTGAGGTCGCCACCATGTTCCGTGTTGACCCCAAGACGGTGACGCGGTGGGCGAAGGCCGGCAAGCTCACGTCCATCCGGACGCTCGGCGGACACCGCCGTTACCGCGAGGCCGAGGTCCGCGCCCTGCTTGCGGGTATTCCGCAGCAGCGCAGCGAGGCCTGACCACTGAATAGTCGGACGAACCGGCAGGTCCCCCAACTATCGGCCGCGCCGTCCGACTGGCAACACCAGCAGTACCAGCACCATCCGCAAGACCAGCACCACCAGTAAGACACCGCTCCGAGCGACGCGGGTCCTGCCCCAACAGGCCCCACGCCCAACGTAGTTCCATCAGTTCCACAGCTTCAAGGGTGCGTCGTTTCAGATCGCGCTGGACTCCGCCGGGTCCAGCGCGATCTTTTTTGTGCCCCCGAGTGGGGTGGCACGGGGTGCTGTGAGCGGGCTTGTTGGAGTCTGAGGGGGACGTGTCGGAAGCCGTCCGGAGCTGGTGCAATTGCACATATAAAATTGACCGGTTGTAGGAGACCGGTAAGAACCCTCATTTTGAAAACTCATGCAGTGACACCGGTCACACGCCGCGCGCCTTGTTGACGGTACGGCGCAGGTGTTAAAGGGAACCGCCGTTGGCACTCGGTGTCTCGTCCGGCGCGTCGTCGGCCGTCGGCTCCGCCTCGACGCAGCGCTCCATCGCGAGCCTCTGTAACCGGTGGCAGATCGCGCAGTGCCGCATGAGGTGCGGGTACCCGCTGGCGGCCGACAGGTGTGCCCGGAGCAGAGCACGTGTCTCATACCGTCGCGCGGTCGCCGCCATACGCCACCTCCGGAAGGGGGACAGGGCATCGAAGGCCCTGCTCCCTGGGTACCGGTGGCGGACGGCGCCGTCAATACGGCGAAACGCGAGAGGGCCCGAGTCGTGAGACTCGGGCCCTCTTCTTTCTTGCGGTCCTGACGGGATTTGCTGCATCTGATTGCGGCTCCGCCGCGGGCGCGGCCTCCACCTTGGCAGGCCGGCGAGCGGGTTGATGGCGGGGTTGCGGCACGAGTAAGGCCCGCGTC
The DNA here is from genome assembly GCF_040644035.1 of Streptomyces sp. NPDC047042. Lineage (NCBI taxonomy): Bacteria > Bacillati > Actinomycetota > Actinomycetes > Kitasatosporales > Streptomycetaceae > Streptomyces > Streptomyces sp. NPDC047042. The sequence continues at coordinate 88,461 of NZ_JBEYVP010000031.1, forward strand.
CGTTGTCGGATGCGGGCCCTCTTCTTTCTTGCGGTCCTGACGGGATTTGCTGCATCTGATTGCGGCTCCGCCGCGGGCGCGGCCTCCACCTTGACAGGCCGGCGAGCGGGTTGATGGCGGGGTTGCGGCACGAGTAAGGCCCGCGTCCGTTGCCGGATGCGGGCCCTCTTCTTTCTTGCGGTCCTGACGGGATTTGAACCCGCGGCCTCCACCTTGACAGGGTGGCGAGCACTCCAAACTGCTCCACAGGACCAGGTTTCGCGGCACTTGATGTTGCGCTGTGCTGCGAAAAGAGACTGTACAGGAGGGTGAGCCCGGGGTCGAACTCACCCACCGTGCACCGGTCGTTACGGAACCTGGGCGTCGATCGCCTTCACGATCCGCTTGTCCGACACCGGGTACGCCGTGCCCAGTGCGTGGGCGAAGTAGCTGACCCGCAGCTCCTCGATCATCCAGCGGATGTCCGTGACCGCCGAGGGCACCGGGCGCCCCTTGGGCAGCTGCTCGAGGAGCCACGCGTACTCGTCCTGCATCTCGTGCACCTTCTCCATGCGGGTGGTGTCCCGCTGGACGTTGGTCGGCATCTGCTGCAGGCGCCGGTCCACGGCCACGAGGTAGCGCATCAGGTCGGGCAGCCGGCGCAGACCGGTCGCCGTCACGAACCCGGGCCGTACGAGGGCGTCCAGCTGCGTCCGTACGTCCGTCAGGTTCGGGAGGAGCACGGCGCTGCGTACGCCCTTCAGGCGGCGCTCACAGGCCTGCCAGGCGGCCAGCACCTGCTGCACCTGGCCCACCGTACGGACCGTCGTGTCCACGATCTCCGCGCGGACCTTGTCGTACAGCTTCCGGTGCGACTCCTCGTCCCACGCCGGGCCGCCGAAATCGGCGATCAGCTTGTCGGCCGCGGCCATCGCGCAGTCGTCGAACAGGGCCTGGATCGAACCGTGCGGATTCGCCGACAGCGCGAGCTTCTGAACATTCGTCAACTTCTCGGAAGCGAACTTCGCAGGGTTGACCGGGATGTTGCGCAGAATGAGCCGCCGGCTGCCCTTCCACATCGCCTGCTGCTGCTCGGCCTCGGTGTCGAAGAGGCGTACGGAGACGGTGTCGCCGTTGTCGACCAGCGCCGGGTACGCCTTCACCGGCTGGCCGGCCCTGCGTGTCTCGAAGAGCGGGGCCAGGGTGCCGATCGACCAGTCCGTCAGGCCCGTGCGCTCCAGGGACTCCCCGCCGGCGCGTTCCGCGGTGGCCGCGGCGGCCTGGGAGATGGCCTGGCGGGCCTTCGGCTTGAGCCGCAGGCGCAGTACCTCGAGGTCCTTGTCCTCGGCCAGCTTGCGGCGCCGCTCGTCGACGATCCGGAAGGTGACCCGGAGATGGTCCGGGATGCGGTCCCAGTCGAAGTCGTCGGCGGTGAAGGGGACTCCGACCATGCGCTTCAGCTCGCGGGCCATGGCGCTGGTGAGGGGCTCCTGCAGCGGGGCCGGGGTGGCGGCCAGGAAACGCTGGGCGAAGTTGGGCGCCGGCACGTAGTTGCGGCGGATCGGCTTGGGCAGGGAACGGATCAGCTCCGTCACCAACTCCTCGCGCAGGCCCGGGATCTGCCAGTCGAAGCCCTCGTCCGTGACCTGGTTCAGCACCTGGAGCGGGATGTGGACGGTGACCCCGTCGGCGTCCGCGCCCGGCTCGAACTGGTACGTCACCCGGAACTTGAGCCGCCCCTGGTGCCAGGAGTCCGGATAGTCGTCCTTGCTGACGTCACCGGCGCGCTCGTTGATGAGCATCGCCCGCTCGAAGTCGAGGAACTCGGGCTGCTCGTGCCGCTTGTGCTTCCACCACGAGTCGAAGTGGGCCCCGGAGACCACGTGTTCGGGGACGCGCTCGTCGTAGAAGTCGTAGAGGGTCTCGTCGTCGACCAGGATGTCCCGGCGGCGGGCCCGGTGCTCCAACTCCTCGACCTCGGTGAGGAGTCGGCGGTTGTCGGCGAAGAACTTGTGGTGCGTCCGCCAGTCGCCCTCGACCAGCGCGTTGCGGATGAACAGCTCACGGGACGCCTCCGCGTCGATCCGCCCGTAGTTCACCTTCCGCTGGGCGACGATCGGTACGCCGTACAGCGTCACCTTCTCGTACGCCATCACGGCCGCCTGGTCCTTCTCCCAGTGCGGCTCGCTGTACGTGCGCTTCAGGAGGTGCTCGGCGAGGGGCTCGACCCACTCGGGCTCGATGCGCGCGTTGACGCGGGCCCACAGCCGGGAGGTCTCCACCAGCTCCGCCGACATCACGAAGCGCGGGGGCTTCTTGAAGAGGGCGGAGCCGGGGAAGATCGCGAATTTGGCGTTGCGGGCCCCGACGTACTCGTTCTTGCCGGAGGTGCCCCGGGCACTGTCGCCGGTCGTCGTGGACGCTCCGGTGGCCTTCGTCGGTACGTCCTTCATCCCGATGTGGGAGAGGAGGCCGGCCAGGAGGGAGACGTGGACGCTCTGCTCGGGGGCGTCGTCCTCGTTGGTGTGGATGCCCATCTGGCGGGCCACGGTACGGAGTTGGGTGTAGATGTCCTGCCACTCGCGGATGCGCAGGAAGTTCAGGTACTCCTGCTTGCACATCCGCCGGAACGACGACGAGCCCCGCTCCTTCTGCTGCTCACGGATGTACCGCCAGAGGTTGAGCAGCGCGAGGAAGTCGGACGTCTCGTCCTTGAAGCGGGCATGCTGTTGGTCGGCCTGCGTCTGCTTCTCGGCGGGCCGTTCGCGCGGGTCCTGGATGGACAGCGCGGCGGCGATCACCATGACCTCGCGGACACAGCCGTTCTTGTCGGCCTCCAGGACCATTCGGGCCAGGCGGGGGTCGACGGGCAGCTGCGCGAGCTTGCGGCCGGTGTCCGTGAGCCGTTTGCGCGGGTCCTTCTCGCTGGGGTCGAGCGCGTTGAGCTCCTGGAGGAGCTGGACGCCGTCACGGATGTTGCGGTGGTCCGGCGGGTCGATGAAGGGGAACTTCTCGATGTCGCCGAGACCGGCGGCGGTCATCTGGAGGATGACGGAGGCGAGGTTCGTCCGGAGGATCTCGGCGTCCGTGAACTCCGTACGGGCCTCGAAGTCGTCCTCGCTGTAGAGGCGGATGCAGATACCGTCCGACGTACGGCCGCAGCGGCCCTTGCGCTGGTTGGCGCTGGCCTGGGAGATCGCCTCGATGGGCAGCCGCTGGACCTTGGTGCGATGGCTGTAGCGGGAGATACGGGCGAAGCCCGGGTCGATGACGTACTTGATGCCGGGCACGGTGAGCGAGGTCTCGGCGACGTTGGTCGCCAGAACGATCCTGCGCCCGGTGTGTGGCTGGAACACGCGATGCTGCTCGGCGTGCGACAGGCGGGCGTACAGGGGCAGTACTTCGGTGAACCGGTAGTTCTTCTTGTTGAGCGCGTCCGCGGTGTCGCGGATCTCGCGCTCGCCGGAGAGGAAGACGAGGATGTCGCCCTTGCCCTCGCCCTGGAGTTCCTCGACGGCGTCGCAGATCGCGGTGATCTGGTCGCGGTCGGAGTCCTCCGAGTCCTCTTCGAGGAGCGGGCGGTAGCGGACCTCGACCGGGTACGTACGGCCTGACACCTCGACGATGGGTGCGTCGCCGAAGTGCCGGGAGAAGCGCTCGGGGTCGATGGTCGCCGAGGTGATGACGACCTTCAGGTCCGGGCGCTTGGGGAGGAGCTGGGCGAGATAGCCGAGCAGGAAGTCGATGTTGAGGGACCGCTCGTGGGCCTCGTCGATGATGATCGTGTCGTAGGCGCGCAGCTCGCGGTCGGTCTGGATCTCGGCGAGCAGGATGCCGTCCGTCATCAGCTTGATGACCGTCGCGTCCTGGTTCACCTGGTCGGTGAAGCGGACCTTCCAGCCGACGGCCTCGCCGAGGGGCGTGTCCAGCTCGTCGGCGATCCGCTCCGCGACCGTACGGGCGGCGATACGACGGGGCTGTGTGTGCCCGATCATGCCGCGTACGCCCCGCCCGAGTTCCACGCAGATCTTCGGGATCTGCGTGGTCTTCCCGGAGCCGGTCTCACCGGCGACGATGACGACCTGGTGATCGCGGATGGCGTCCGCGATCTCGTCCTTCTTCTGGCTGACCGGAAGCTGTTCGGGATAGCTGACCGAGGGCACACGGCTGCGCCGCTCGGCCATCCGCAGTTCGGCCTTCGCGACCTCCGCCTCGATCTCGGCGAGGACCGCGGTTCGGGCTTCCGGCTTACGGATCCTGCGCGCACCTTCGAGCCTGCGCCCGAGCCGGTGCGCGTCGCGCAGGGACAGCTCGGTCAGGCGGGGGGCGAGATCGCCGAGGGCGGGAGCGCCGGGCGCGCGGTCACCGGGGCCGGGGGCGGAGGCGGGTTGCGTAGACATACGCGATCCAGGATCTCACCTCGGCCAAATGACTGGCGAACCCTTTTGGCCCGTCTCAGTCGGCGGACGGGGCGGGCACCGGGGGAGTCGTCGGGGCCACCGGGGGCATCGTGCGGGCGCTGGTGTCGCCGAGGGCGATCGACTTCGCCGTGTTGGACACCGCCTTGATGCTCAGATAGGCGGTCGTCATCGTGCTGACCGCGGTGAACGCGGCGGTCAGGATGCCGACGATCACGGCGGAGTCGCCGTGCAGCCGCCACACACCGAAGATCGCCACGCCGGCTATCGCGACGTTGCTGGTGACGACCGCCAGGAGCCCGTACAGGGCGCGGCTCCTCTCCAGCCCGTCATGATCCTGCCTGGCACTTGCCTCACCCTGAGCCATCGTCCCCGCCCCACTGCGTACGTTCCGCCGACCAGCCAGAACGTAGCGCCGCCCGGAACGCGTGCCAAGCGTGGGCACGACAAAGGGCGCGTGAGGCGAAGGGTGGTCACGACAAAGGCCCCGTCCGATGGACGGGGCCTTTGGGTTGTGGCTGGGGCCGGGGTCGAACCGGCGACCTATCGCTTTTCAGGCGATCGCTCGTACCAACTGAGCTACCCAGCCACGAGGTTTCACGTGAAACATGTAACCTCAGCGGTCCTGACGGGATTTGAACCCGCGGCCTCCACCTTGACAGGGTGGCGAGCACTCCAAACTGCTCCACAGGACCTTGCTGTTGTGTGCGACGTAAGTCTTGCACACCGTCTTGCATGCTCCCAACGGGATTTCCCGCCGCTCGCTCTCGCCGATCTGGTGTTGCTGGGTGACCGGTTTGAACTGGCGGGCGGGCCGATGTCGCTGGAAAAGCGTATCAGACCACGGGGGATGCTCCGCCCACGCGACAGCGCAGGTCGAGGGGCATGTGATCCGTTTTCCGGGCAGTCCTGAAGTCGATCCCGGTGTCGGCGTCGGCGCCGATCGGAGGAATGGAGCGGGCGGCCATGGGTACTGCGGCCCCATGCGGATGAGTGTGCTGGATGTGGGTTCGAACACGGTTCGGCTGATGGTCGCGGACACCGGGAACGGAGTCCCCCTGCCGGTGCACACGGAGAAGTGGAAGCTGCGCCTGTCCGAGCAGGTGGAATCCGGCGGAGTGATTCCCGAGGAGTCCGTGCGGCAGTTGGTGGAGGCGGTCTCGTTGGCCGCCGAGACCGCCCAGCGGTGGGGAGCGGGAGGACCGCTGGCCTTCGCTACGGCGGTGGTGCGTTCCGCGCCGAACCGGCTCGACGTACTGCGGAGCGTGCGGACCGAGACCGGCGTACGACTGTGCACGCTGCCGGGGGAGGTCGAGGCCGAGCTCACGTTTCTCGGGGCCCGGCGGTGGATGGGCTGGCGGGTCGGGTCGATCGCGCTGTTCGACATCGGCGGGGGCTCGCTGGAGGTGGCCTTCGGGCGTGGCAGGCTGCCCGACTTCGCGGCGTCGCTGCCGCTCGGCGCGGGCCGGCTGACCCGGGAGTTCCTCGACGGGGAGGACCCGCCGTCCGCGGAGGACCTGCGGGCGCTGCGCCGCCGGGTGCGTCACCAGATGCGGGATGTGGCCGCCCGGCTCAGGTGGGAGCGGCCTCAGGTGGCGGTGGCGACCTCGCGTACCTTCCAGCAGCTCGCCCGGCTCTGCGGTGCCCCGCCCGGCCGGCAGGGCGTGTTCGTGCCGAGGCAGCTGACCCGGGGGGATCTGCGCGAGTGCGTACCCCGGCTCGCCGCGCTGCCCGCGTCCGAGCGGGCGATGCTGCCGGGGGTCTCCGCGCCCCGGGCCCTGCAGAGTTTGGCCGGAGCGGTGGTGGGGCACACGGCGATGAAGCTCACGGGGATCAAGACGCTCACGATCTGCCCATGGGCCATCCGTGAGGGAGTGCTGTTGCGGTGCGTCGAGGACGGCGGATCGTGGTGGTCGGACATCGCGCAGGAGCGGGACGAAGCGGCGCCTGTCGGGCCGACGTCCCTGCGGATCGCGACGCCGAAGGCCTGAGGCACACCCCACACCCCCACCCCCAGGAGGAGTCGAGGAGTCATGGTCGACAAGGGTCGCGGCGACAAGATCAAGGGCAAGGCCAAGGAAATGGCCGGCAAGGCGACGAGCGATCACGAGCAGGAGTTCGAAGGCAAGCTGGAACAGGCTCGGGGCGAGGCCAAGAAGATCAGGGGCAAGGCCCAGGAGCGAGCCGAGAATGCCATGCGTCCGGACAGGCGGGACCGCCGCGCCTGAGCCGTTCGTCGAACGGGGCCACTCATGAACGTACGAGAAGCGTTGCCGGTCCTGCGCTCCCTCCATGATCTGGGAACCCTGGTGGAGCGGGAGCCTCACCTCTATGTGCGCTGGTCGAACGGCCCCGACGCGGACCGGAAGGTCGCCCGCAGCACCGACGAGCTCACCGGCGTCCGGATGCCGGGGCTGTCCGCGAATCCGCTCGATGTCGAGGACTGGTGGGAGGACCGGCCGATCGACCTGTGGGTGGCCCGGCGGCTGTACGACTACTCCCATCTGCCCCGCGAGAAGGGCGCGGGAGTGCGGCCGTGGGTCCTTCGCGGGCGGGTGGAAGGGCACGGTCCCGACAACGAGCCGTTGGTCCGTGATGTGGAGCCCGTCGGCTGGATCGACGAGGCCGTCATCGAGGAGGCGCGGGCGGCGGTCGCCGAGCAGGAGCGGTCCTGGGGGACCATGCGCAGGGGCGACTGAGGCGGGGACGGCGGCCGTGAGCAGCGCCGTGGGCAGTGCCGTGGGCAGTTTGGGCGGCGCGTTCCGGGTACTCGGTAGGCACACCCCGTAGGACCGAGGAGGTGCCACCCCCATGGAAACCGGCACCAGTACTGATGTCCGGCCGACGCACGAGGCCGTGTCGAGCGGCGACAACCTGGTCGTACCGCCCGGCCCCCGGCAACCCCCAGGTGTCGGCACGCGTCAACCGGAAGGCCCCGACCAGGAGAGCAACATCGTCCTGGGCGAGGACTGAACGGACGCGGACGCGTACGTCACAGTGACGTGAGTCGTAGGGGCGGCGATGGCGCCGCCCCTACGACTCTTCGCTGTACGGGGTGGGCGGCTCCTCACGTGCTGTCCGGAGGCCGGCGATCGTCTCGGCGATCTGCTGTCGGAAGGTCTCGGGGAGTGCGTCGCCGGTGACGGCGGTGACGAGGCCGTCGGCCACCTCGTGCAGCTTGGTGTTGGTGTTCTGGGACACCGCCACGAGCACCTTCCAGGCGTCCTCCGCGCTCAGTCCGAAGGACGCCATCAGGACGCCGCGGGCGAGGTCGATGACGGGCCGCGTCTGCATGGCCCGGCGGAGCTGGATCACCTCGATCCGCAGGTCCTCGTCGGTTTCGCTGAGCGGGGAGGACTCCGCCCCGAGGCCCAGGGCGGCGGTGGCCGGGGTGGGCGCGACGGCCGCCGTGGCCGTCGTGGCCGTCGCGGAGTGGGCGTCCGGGGTCCGGCCGGAAGTCGCCTCGGCCTCGCCCGGCTCGGGCGGGCCGGCGAACAGGGGCAGGGTGCCGGTGATCGCGAAGAGGCGTAGCACCGCGCTGCCCGCCGACCGAATGGTGATGATCTTGCCTTCGTCGAGGGCGCGTCTGCGCACGAGCAGCAGGACGTTGAGCCCGGAGCAGTCGCAGAAGTCGACGCCGCTCAGATCGAGATCGATGCCGCGTTCGGAACGGGCGAGGGCCTGGCGCAGGCCGTTGAGCAGGGCCTGCTCGGTGACGAGGTCGATCGCGCCGGTCACCACGACGAGCGTCGCATAGCCCTCGGGGCGGGTCTCGATCCCGAGCAGGGGGGCCTCAGCAGCGCTCCCTTGAGGGGCGAGCGGTGCCAGGGGGACTTCGTCCGCCACCGTGAGCTGCGTGGTAACTGCGCGGTCTGACATTGCGCACTCCGTAGGCATCGGGCAGTTCGTGGCCCTTCAAGCGTCGGTCCGAAGGTCTCGTACGTCAAGAGATACACGAAACTCGATTCACCCTTTTGAATACGTGAATCATAGGGCTTATGCTGGCGCCATGCCCGAAGTACCCGAGCCACATACCGGTTGGACGTTCCTCACCAACCACTCCCGTGTGCTGGCCGCGATCGCGGAGAACCCCACCATCCGCATCCGCGACATCGCCGCCCGCTGCCGGCTCACCGAACGTGCCGTCCAGAAGATCGTTTCCGATCTGGAGGGGGCCGGTTATCTCACCCACACCCGTCAGGGCCGCTCCAACGCGTACCGGATCCAGGACGGGACCATCCTGCGGCACCCCGCCGACGACGGGCTGAGCGTGGCGCAGCTGCTGTCCCTCCTCGCCCGGCACGACGTCGCGCATGGCGAGCACGGCGAGCACGGCAAGAGCGTCGAACACGTGGACGGGGCTCGACGTGAGCTCCAGTCGACGGCCCCGCACGCGAGAAGCCCCGAAGACGAGCAGTGACTTGTACGGCTCCTACGGTCATAAGGCTCGTACGGCGTGATCGGGGAACCCGGGCCTCATGGACGGGCGTTCGACGCGGCTGCGGAGAAGTGACTCCGAAGGCCCCGGGATCACCAGGACTCGTTGCGGTCGCGGCTTCCGCTACCGGGACGCCGCCGGACGGCCCGTCACGGACGCGGCGGAGATACGGCGGCTGCGGGAGCTGGTCGTACCGCCCGCCTGGCAGGACGTGTGGATCTGCCCCTGGCCCAACGGGCACATCCAGGCCATGGGCACGGACAGCGCGGGACGCCGCCAGTACCTGTACCACCAGAAGTTCCGCGAGCAGCAGGAAGCGGCCAAGCACGACCACGTCCTGGCGGCCGCGAGAACCCTCCCCGAACTGCGCACCCGGGTGGCCGAGGACCTCGCCGCGCCCGGACTGACGCGGGAGCGGGTGCCGGCCTGCGCGGCACGACTGCTCGACCTCGGCTTCTTCCGGATCGGCAACGAGTCCTACCGGCGCGACAACGACTCGTACGGACTGACCACCCTGCTCAAGGAGCACACGTCCTGCCGGCGCGGGGAGGTCTGTTTCACCTTTCCCGCGAAGAGCGCCAAGGAGCAGTCCCGGACCCTGGTCGACGGCCCGGCCTACCGGGCCCTGTGCTCGCTCATGCGCCGTAGAGGCGGCGGCCCCCGGCTCTTCGTGTACCGGCAGGGCCGGGTCTGGCACGAGGTGCACGCGGGGGACCTGAACACCTATCTGCGCGAGTGTTCGGGCACCGACCTCACCGCGAAGGACTTCAGGACCTGGCACGCCACCGTGCTCGCCTCCGTCGCCCTCGCCGTGTCCGTGCAGGTCTCCCAGGGGTCCAGGACGGCCCGGAAGCGCGCGGTGACCCGTGCCGTGCGTGAGGTGAGCGAGTACCTGGGCAACACGCCCGCGGTGTGCAGGGCGTCGTACATCAACCCGCGCACGGTCGAGCTCTTCGAACAGGGCCGGACCATCGCGCCCGTCCTCGACCGGCTGGGCGCCGAGGCGTCCTTCGGGCACCCTGCCACCCAGGGCGAGATCGAGGCGGCGGTACTCCGGCTGCTGGACGGCGGGCCTTAGCCGGCGCCCGCCCGGGTACCCGGAGTGCGACCGCTCTCGCCGACGAGAGACGACGAGACGACGAACGGACAGAGCCGTGAACGACTACCGCACCGACACCCCCGGCGACGAAGGCGAGGAAGGCGAGGAAGCACAGCACCCGGAGTCCCGGCACAAGCCCGTCCCGAGGGACCTGCCCGACCAGCAGGCCGGCGCCGAGGAGGACCCCTGGGAGATCGAGGACAATCCGGCGGACGACACCCGGGCGCCCGAGCGTCCCGACCCGGAGGTCCCCGACACGGACGAGGCCGGCACGGGCAGGCGGGGTGCGCCCAACTCCGGCAGCGGACGCTCCGACCATCCCGTACCGGACGAGCCGACTGCCTGACGGGCCCGCGACCGGAACGCCCGTAACAACGAACCTGTAACAACGAACCCGTAACAACGAAATGGCGGCCATCCCTGAAGTGGGATGCCGCCAACCGTACGTACGGAACTCAGTTGTGCCCCCAACGGGATTCGAACCCGTGCTACCGCCTTGAAAGGGCAGCGTCCTGGGCCGCTAGACGATGGGGGCGAGGACGTGAGAAGCATAGGTGATGCCGGGGAGCTTCGCCAAAACGGTTTACGGGCTCGGCTTCGCGCTCGGTTTCGGGCTCGTGGTGTGGGACTGCGAGGGTGAGGGAACCGGTGTCGCGCCCGGCTGGTTCTCCTTCGGCAGATGGCGGCTCACCTCCGCCGTGGTCAGTCCGAGGCCGCCGAGTTTGATCTCGTCCCAGGCCTGGAGGCGACGGGTCTCGCGGTCCAGGTAGAGAACGGACGCCTCGATCTGGTCCGGGTTCTTCTTCTCCAGGGCGCGCAGTCCGCTGCCGCCCGTGGAGCCCTCGATGCGCAGCCGGGTGCCCTTCGGCATGACCTCCATCTCCGCGTGGTGGAGATGTCCGGCCAGGACGAGCGGCACCGCGCCGTCGGTCTGCCGGGCCGCGTCCGGCTCGTGGGCCATCGCGATGTCGACCGGGGTGCCCAGGGTCCGCTGGTCGCGGATGGCCGACGCCAGCCGGTCGCCCGCCAGTTCCTGGTCCCGGCCCCCGTCCTTCTCGCCCGCCGAGCGGTCCGGGGTGAACGCGGGGTCGCCGATGCCGGCGAAGCGCAGGCCGCCGACGTTCACCGACTGGCCGTCGTCCAGGACACGTACGTTCTTCATGCGCTGGAGATAGCGCTGGGTGAGCCGCGAGTCGTGGTTGCCGCGCACCCAGACGTATGGGGCGCCGAGGTCCTTGATCGGGTCCAGGAAGCCGTTCTCGGCGGCCGTGCCGTGGTCCATGGTGTCGCCGGTGTCGGCGATGACGTCGATGTCGTACTGCTCCACCAGCGACGCGATGATCTTCCAGCTCGCCGGGTTGAGATGGATGTCCGAGACGTGCAGGACGCGGATCGTGGCCGGGTCGGGCTGGTAGACCGGGAGGGTGGACGTGACGTCGTACAGCTTCGTCACGTTGGTCACCAGGCGGGCCAACTCCTTCTGGTAGACGTCGAATTCGGTGACGATGTTGCGCGCGTTGCCGACCAGCGAGGGCGCCGAGGACAGGAGCCCGGAGAACTTCGGCTCCAGGACCGACTTGGGGTTCCAGGTCGCGTACGCCGTCCCTCCCGACGCGATCAGGAGGGTCAGGGCGAGGCCGCCGGCCGCGAGGGCGCGGCGGGGGCGGCGGTAGACCGCGAGGCCGAGGGCGGTGGCGCCGGACACGACGGCCACGCAGGAACGTACGGCCAGGTCGAGGGTGCCGTGTCCGACGTCCTTGGCCACCTCGTCCTGGAGGCCGGAGAGGCGTTCGGGGTGGTCGACGAGGGCCTGGGCGCGCACGGGGTCCAGCTGGTCGATGTTCACGTCGAGGCGGACGGGGGCGGTGTGGCTGCTGAGTTCGAGGGCGCCCAGCGGAGAGACATTGATCTTCGTGCCGCCGGTCAGGGACGGCCGCAGGGTCATCGTGGTGTTCATCGGGCCGACCGGCGCGCGTACGTTTCCCACGATCAGCAGCCCCAGCCAGGCCCCCAGCAGGACCACCGCGACCAGGCCGAGCGCGCGGGTCCAGGGGTGCGGCGGATGGACCAGCTCGGCGGCGGGGTGTGCGCGGCGGGAGTGGAAGCGGCCGGTGAACTTTTCGAACGCGGACAGGGGGCCGGGGAGCGGGCGGCGGGTGGTGCGGGGGTTGCTGGGGGGCGGGGAGTCGGCGGGTACGCGTGCCATTGGTCCCGTATGCCCAGTGCGCGGCGCGGCTAAGCGGGGTGGCTGTGGGTGCGGCTTTCCGGAGAGCTCGGGTCCGTCACCCCCGCACGGGCGGCCCGTACCGGACAATGGGCGTGTGCTGGAGATGACGCGCGAGGAGTTCGAGGAACTGGTGGCCGAGGCCCTCGACCGGATTCCGCCGGAGCTGACGAGGCTGATGGACAACGTCGCGGTGTTCGTCGAGGACGAGCCCCCGAAGGACGATCCCGAACTGCTCGGACTGTACGAGGGAACGCCGCTGACCGACCGCGGGGAGTGGTACGCGGGGGTACTGCCCGACCGGATCACCATCTACCGGGGCCCGACCCTCCGAATGTGCGACAACCGGGAGGACGTGGTCGCGGAAACGGAGGTGACCGTCGTACACGAGATCGCCCACCATTTCGGAATCGACGACGAGAGATTGCACGCCCTGGGGTACGGCTGAGGGGACGCCGGGGGCGTGCGGGGGGCGTGGGGCGGGGGTTGTGGGGGGCGGTGAGCCTCGCGCCCGGTGGGCCGGTGGCCCGGTGGCCCGGTGGGTCCGTGGCGCTGGGGACGTGGGGCCCCTGGGGACTGGGGCCCCTGGGGACTGGGGCCCCTGGGGACTGGGGCCGGGGGCCGTGAGGGGCGGGTGGGCCGGGTTCGGTGGGGCCATGGGGTCGGGGTCGTAGGGCCGGGGTTCGGTGGGGCTATGGGGTCGGGGGGCGGCGTACTGAGGGTGTTGCGGGGCGCGTGTCTTCTTGTGGGCGACGGGAGTTGAGCACGTTGACTCCTCGACTCCCCACCGGAGGTGGCTGCTCGTGCGCCCCTTGCATGTACCTGTCCGTCTGGCCGCCACGGTCGTGGCGGTCGCCGCTGCCGCCGGCTGTATGAGCGTGGGCGACAACAACGACGGCGCCAGGGTCAAGCCCTCCCACTCCGCGGGCCAGAAGGGCGGCAAGGCACCCGACGGGGGGTCCGCGGTGACCGGCGGTGGCGGTACAGGGTGGGCCGGCGGGGCCGAGGGCGACGGCAAGCGGGGGCACGGGAAGGGCAAGGGGAGCGCCAAGGGGGCCAGCGGGGCGCCCGCCTCGCCGGGCGCCTCCCCGTCCGCCGGGCAGAGCGCGCCGGTGCCGCCGCCCGCCAAACCGGGCGGCGGGACCAGTCCGGGGCCGGTCGATCCCGGCGTACCGACGCCGACGCACGCGCCCCCGACGCCGACGAAGACCGCCGAACCGGAGCCGACACCGCCGGCGGAGTCGCCGACCCCTCCCCCGCCACCGCCGCCCCCGCCGTCGTCCCCGGCCGCGGAACCGTCGTCCTCGGTGCAGCCGCAGGCCCAGCCGCAGCTGGTGACGCGGGAGCCGGCGCCGGAGGCGGGGTCACCCGCCTGACCCTGCCTGACCCCGCCTGACCTGCGCGGACGGTATCGATTTGCCTAAGGGGGAGGGGGGTGCGTATGGTAGTAGATCGTTTGATCCCATTGCCTGGCGCCTTAAAAGATGCGCGCCGCGTGTGGCGCGTACTCTCCCTTGCCGTGGCTGACCGCATTGAGGCGGTCGAATTGCGAAATCACGGAGTTGACGGGCGCGTGCCGACGAGACTCCGGAAGGTTTCGCATTCGCATGTCCATTTCCAGTACTGATCACATCGTCGTGCCCGAGAACGACGAGGTCATCGACCTCATCGAGACGGCCGACGTCGACACCGACACCACCGACGCCGCCGACACCGACCTCGAGGCCGGCGAGCCGCAGCTCTCCTTCGGTGACCTCGGTCTCCCCGAGGGCGTCGTCCGCAAGCTCACGCAGAACGGTGTGACCAGCCCCTTCCCGATCCAGGCCGCGACCATCCCGGACGCCCTGGCCGGCAAGGACATCCTCGGCCGGGGCCGTACCGGCTCCGGCAAGACCCTCTCCTTCGGTCTGCCGCTGCTGACCAAGCTGTCCGAGGGCCACACCGAGAAGAAGAAGCCCCGCGGCATCATCCTCACGCCGACCCGTGAGCTCGCGATGCAGGTCGCGGACGCCCTCCAGCCGTACGGCGACGTCCTCGGCCTGAAGATGAAGGTCGTCTGCGGCGGTACGTCGATGGGCAACCAGATCTACGCCCTCGAGCGCGGCGTCGACGTCCTCGTCGCCACCCCGGGCCGCCTGCGCGACATCATCAACCGCGGCGCCTGCTCCCTGGCCAACGTCGAGGTCGCGGTCCTCGACGAGGCCGACCAGATGTCCGACCTGGGCTTCCTGCCCGAGGTCACCGAGCTGCTCGACCAGATCCCCGGCGGCGGCCAGCGCATGCTGTTCTCGGCCACCATGGAGAACGAGATCTCCACGCTGGTCAAGCGCTACCTGACCGACCCGGTCACGCACGAGGTCGACAGCGCGCAGGGCAACGTCACGACGATGTCCCACCACATCCTCATCGTGAAGCCGAAGGACAAGGCGCCGGTCACCGCCGCGATCGCCTCCCGCAAGGGCCGCACGATCATCTTCGTCCGCACGCAGCTGGGCGCCGACCGTATCGCCGAGCAGCTGTGCGACGCCGGTGTGAAGGCCGACGCGCTGCACGGCGGTATGACGCAGGGCGCGCGTACCCGCGTCCTCGAGGACTTCAAGAAGGGCTACGTCAACGCCCTGGTCGCCACCGACGTCGCCGCCCGCGGCATCCACGTCGACGGCATCGACCTGGTCCTCAACGTGGACCCGGCCGGCGACCACAAGGACTACCTGCACCGCTCCGGCCGTACCGCTCGCGCGGGCCGCTCCGGCACGGTCGTGTCCCTCTCCCTGCCGCACCAGCGCCGCCAGATCTTCCGCCTGATGGAGGACGCGGGCGTCGACGCCTCGCGCCACATCATCCAGGGCGGCGCGGCCTTCGAGCCCGAGGTCGCCGAGATCACCGGCGCCCGTTCGATGACCGAGGTCCAGGCGGAATCCGCGGGCAACGCGGCCCAGCAGGCCGAGCGTGAGGTCGCGCAGCTCACCAAGGAACTCGAGCGCGCCACGCGCCGGGCCTCCGAACTGCGCGAGGACGCCGACCGGTTGACCGCGCGTGCGGCGCGCGAGCGCGGCGAGGACCCGGAGGCCGCCGTGGCCGCCGTGGCCGAGGCCGCTGCCGCCGCCGCCGTCGTCGCGGAGGTCGCCGCCGAGGAGCCGGTCGTCGCGGAGGCGCCGTTCCGCGAGGAGCGCCAGCGCCGTGACGAGCGGGGCAACTACGAGCGCCGCGAGCGCCCGTCGGCCGGCTTCAACCGCGACAACGACCGTGGTGGCGACCGTGGCGGCCGTTCCTTCGACCGCCGCGACGACCGCCCCTCGGGTGGCTTCCGCCGCGACGACCGTCGTGACGGCGACCGCTCCACCGGTGGCGGCTTCCGCCGCGACGACCGCCCGTCGGGCGGCTTCAACCGCGACAACGACCGTGGTGCCCGTTCCTTCGACCGTCGTGACGACCGCCCCTCGGGTGGTTTCCGCCGGGACGACCGTCGTGACGGCGACCGCTCCACCGGTGGCGGCTTCCGCCGCGACGACCGCCCCTCGGGCGGCTTCAACCGCGACAACGACCGTGGTGGCGACCGAGGCGGCCGTTCCTTCGACCGCCGTGACGACCGTCCCTCGGGTGGCTTCCGCCGGGACGACCGTCGTGATGGTGGCGACCGTGGTGGCTTCCGCCGCGACGACCGCCCGTCCACCGGTCACCGTGGCAGCGACCGCCCCTTCAACCGCGACCGCCAGGGCGACCGCCCCACCGGCGGCGGCTTCCGCTCCGGCAGCCACGACCGCCCGTACGGCCGCCGCGACGACCACCGCGGCACGGGTTCGGGCTCCGGCTCGGGCTCGTCCTACGGCCGCCGCGACGAGAAGCCGCGCTGGAAGCGCAACGGCTGATCGCCGGCCGGTTGATCGCAGTCGGATCGCCGGCTGATCGCTGACTGATCTCTGAAGGGCCCGTACGACTTCGGTCGTACGGGCCCTTCGGCGTCCCGGAATCCTTCCCGGGTCTTCCAACTGCCCGTTGATAGGCTCTCGTTGTCCTGCAATGGGCATGCACATCTCATACTCACCCGCGTCGTCGTCGCGGGTCGAGGGGCTGGGGGGCCATGTGAAGGGTCGTAAAGGGGTACGCCGTCGCGCGATCGGGCTGCGCGGGGGCGCGGTTCTGACGGCG
Organism: Streptomyces sp. NPDC047042; assembly: GCF_040644035.1. Classification (NCBI taxonomy): domain Bacteria; kingdom Bacillati; phylum Actinomycetota; class Actinomycetes; order Kitasatosporales; family Streptomycetaceae; genus Streptomyces; species Streptomyces sp. NPDC047042. Next base: position 104,768 of record NZ_JBEYVP010000031.1, read on the forward strand.
TTCGTCGCTGCCGTCGCCGTGGCGGCTCCTGCGGGCGCGGCGGATTCGCCGATGCCGTTGCAGACCAGCGGGGTTTGGGGGTTCGACTACACGGGCGGTGTACTCAGCACGGTGGAGAAGGCGCCCAACGGCTCCCCGTACGTCACCAACCGTCAGATATCGTCGGACGGCAGCAAGGCGGGCGAGCGTGACTACCGGGGCTTCGCCGGTACCTTCGCGAGCGGCCGGCATGTGCAGGAGGTCGCATGCGACGCCGGGCGGTGTGTGCCGCTGCGGGGAGCGGGGAACGGCGATGTCGGCTACTTCGCCGTGGACGGGGGCAAGGAATCGGCGCAGCTCTGGCTGAGCGAAAGGAGTTTCAACGGGGCCGTCGAACCCGCTGTCACCGGAGGCCGTTTCGTCGACTACACCGGGCGCTACTACATCTACAACGCGACGTCGACCGGCAAGCAGTACGTCGACGCCACACAGCAGCTGCGGTCGCAGGACGTCCGGCTCACCCGCTCCATCACCGCCGCCTCCGTCTGGGGCCAGCGGCTGTGGACGCCCGGGGCCGGTGCCGGCACGGTCACCGCGTACGACCTGGAGCTGAAGCGGACCGTCGAGACGATCGCGACGGGCGCGCCCTGCACGGTCAAGGAGCTCCAGGCGGTGAGCCGTTGGATCTACTGGAACTGCGGGCCGACAGGTGCGGCGGGTGTGTACGACCGGGTGGCCAAGCGGAAGATCACCGTGCCGTCGGGCCCCGCGCTCGTCGGCGACGGATACCTCGTGCGGCACGACCGCACGGCCGGGAAGCTGCTGCTGACCGACTTCCACGCCGGTACGGCCGCCGCCCCGCGACAGATCGCCGACCTCCCGGCCGGGAACACCGCCGACCAGCGGCGGCTGACCTGGTCCGTGGACAAGTTCGGCGGCGACATCGCGTATGTGGACGCGGCCAAGGTCGTGCACGTCGTGCAGAGCGGGGTGCCGTCGCAGCCGCTCGCGGTGATCGAGTCGGACGTCGACGACGACTCCGCGAGCGCCAAAAACGATCTCTGGGCCAGCACCTGGCAGTTCAGCAAGCCGACCGCGTGGACATTGGCGCTGAAGGACGCCCGCGGTCGTGTCGTGCGCACCCTCACCGGGACGGGCACAGAGGTGGCGGCCACCTGGGACGGAAAGACGGACGCGGGCACGTACGCGTACAACGGGGCCTACACCTGGGCGTTGACCGCGAAGGCGACCGAGGGCACGGGGACGTACACGCAGAGCGGCCGGGTCGGGCTGGCGGGCGCCCGGCCCGGCCACCACGACCTGGGCGACTACAGCTATGGCGAACTGGTCACGCTCAACTCCTCCGGCGCCCTGACCGTGCATCAGACCAAGGGCAAGGGCACCTTCGACTTCAGGTCCTCCGCCTCCGGCTGGCCCGCCGGCACCACCGTGATCCCCTTCGGCGACATGGGTGCCGACCGGTGCGCCGAACTGCTGGTGCGGATGCCGAACGGGGAACTGCGCCGGTACGCGGGCACCTGCGGTGGCTGGTCGTACGGGCCTGGGAGCAGCCATGCCTCCCTCGGCACAGGCTGGAACGCCTACAACGTGCTCACCGCACCCGGCGACCTGACCGGCGACGGCCGCACCGACCTGCTGGCGCGCAAGGCGTCCACCGGGGACATGTACCTCTTCGCCAACAACGGGGCAGGCAAACTCAGAGCGGGCGTGAAAGTCGGCTCGGCCTGGAAGGGCTACACGAAAATCGTGGGTGCGGGCGATCTGACCGGCGACGGCTTCGGCGACGTACTCGCCCGGGACACGGCGGGGTCGCTGTGGCGGTACGACGGCGCCGGCGACGGGACGCTGAAGGCTCGGGTGAAGATCCTTTCCCAGTGGGGCGCCACCTACAACGCGATCGTCGGCGTCGGTGACATCACCGGCGACGGGCGAAACGACCTGGTCGTGCGTGACACGGCCGGGAACCTGTTCCGCAATTCGGGCCTGGGGAACGGGACGTTCGCGCCGCGGGTCAAGATCGGCAGTGGCTGGCAGGGATACAAGGGCCTTTACTAGAGGCCCTGGAGGCCGGTTCAGGCCACGCACGGACTATTTTCGGTCGCCCTGTGACGCATGTCATACCCCCAGCGAGGGAATTGCTGGGGGCATGACAGATGACGCCATAGCGACTGGGCTGACGGACGAGGAACGGCTTGCCCAGCTCGGTTACACCCAGGTCCTCGCCCGCCGAATGTCGGCGTTCTCCAACTACGCCGTGTCCTTCACGATCATCTCGGTCCTGTCGGGCTGTCTGACCCTGTACCTGTTCGGCATGAACACGGGCGGCCCGGCCGTGATCACGTGGGGCTGGGTCGCCGTTGGGCTCATGACCCTCTTCGTCGGGCTGTCGATGGCCGAGATCTGTTCGGCCTACCCGACCTCCGCCGGCCTGTACTTCTGGGCGGCCCAGCTCGCTCCCCCTCGTACCGCCGCCGCGTGGGCCTGGTTCACGGGGTGGTTCAACGTGCTCGGGCAGGTCGCGGTGACCGCCGGCATCGACTTCGGGGCGGCCTCCTTCCTCGGGGCCTATCTGAACCTCCAGTTCGACTTCGAGGTCACCCCGGGCCGTACGATCCTGCTCTTCGCCGGGATCCTCGTCCTGCACGGCCTCCTCAACACCTTCGGCGTACGCATCGTGGGGCTGCTGAACAGCGTCAGCGTGTGGTGGCACGTGGTGGGCGTGGCCGTCATCGTCGGGGCGCTGACCTTCGTACCGGACAAGCATCAGTCGGCGTCCTTCGTGTTCACGGAGTTCGTGAACAACACGGGCTGGGGGAGCGGCGTCTACGTCGTCGCACTCGGGCTGCTGATGGCCCAGTACACCTTCACCGGCTACGACGCCTCCGCACACATGACCGAAGAGACCCGGGACGCCTCCACGGCGGGCCCCAAGGGCATCGTCCAGTCCATCTGGACCTCGTGGATAGCCGGCTTCGTCCTGCTCCTCGGCTTCACCTTCGCCATCCAGTCGTACGACGGCGCCCTGAACTCCCCGACCGACGTACCGCCCGCCCAGATCCTGCTCGACGCGCTCGGCGCGACCGCCGGCAAGCTGCTCCTGCTGGTGGTGATCGGGGCCCAGCTGTTCTGCGGCATGGCGTCCGTCACGGCCAACTCCCGCATGATCTACGCCTTCTCACGCGACGGCGCCCTCCCCTACTCCCACCTCTGGCACACCGTCAGCCCCCGCACCCGTACCCCCGTCGCGGCGGTCTGGCTGGCGGTGTTCGGGGCGCTGGTCCTGGGCCTGCCGTACCTGATCAACTATTCGGCGTACGCGGCCGTGACCTCGATCGCGGTCATCGGCCTCTACATCGCGTACGTCATCCCGACGCTGTTGCGGCTGCGCAAGGGCGAGGCGTTCCAGCGGGGGCCGTGGCACCTGGGCCGGTGGTCGCGGGTGATCGGCGTGGTGTCGGTGGTGTGGGTGGCCGTGATCACGGTGCTGTTCATGCTGCCCCAGGTCTCGCCTGTCACCTGGGAGACCTTCAACTACGCCCCGATCGCCGTCCTCGTGGTGCTGGGGTTCGCGGCGCTGTGGTGGGTGGCCTCGGCCCGGCACTGGTTCCTGAACCCGGACCACGAGCGCACCCGGGCGCGGGAAGCGGCTCGAAAGGAGGCTCCCGAACCGGTTGATCCGTAGCGAAGACGGCTATTTCGCCGCCCGGTTGGCACCGAGCTCCGACAACGACCCGGCCGTGTCCCCGATACCCGATCGGAGACACGGCCGGGTCCGGCTATGCTCGGGGGAGCAACATCGCGGGGACCCTTAGCTCAATTGGCAGAGCAGTGGACTTTTAATCCATTGGTTGTGGGTTCGAGTCCCACAGGGTCTACGGATGCGGCGGGAGGGGCAGCCCCTTCCGGTCCGCAGGGCAGCGCCCGGGTCGGCTTCGGTCGGGTCGGGCGCTGCGGCGTTTTCGTGCCTCTCGTCTCCCGGGGGCGGGCGGGAGGGGACAGGCCGGACCCAGGACACAGTGGGTCGGCGCGGGGTTGATTATCTGTGGCCGTGAGCTGAGATATTGGCGGAACGTGCGGGCAGGTTATTTGCCGCAATGAATAGTGCGGGATTAGTCACCCCGCCTATGGCGTTGCAGTGTGCTACTGTCGATGTGAGTTGCAGGTGTGGTTCCCGAAGTTTGGATTTCGGTCTTTTCCGGCGGGGTGATCATCGCAGCGACGCGGAGTCCGTACAGTGCGGATTACGTATGCACTGCCCCCCAAAGGAGAAATGACATGGCTGCCGGCACCGTGAAGTGGTTCAACGCGGAAAAGGGCTTCGGCTTCATCGAGCAGGACGGTGGCGGCCCCGACGTGTTCGCCCACTACTCGAACATCGCCGCCCAGGGCTTCCGTGAGCTGCTCGAGGGCCAGAAGGTGACCTTCGACATCGCGCAGGGCCAGAAGGGCCCCACGGCCGAGAACATCGTTGTTGCCTGACGCTGACGCGTACTGTTCAGCTGGGGCCCGCATCCCTCGGGGTACGGGCCCCAGCTGCATGTGTTTTTCCCTTCACGGCATCATCGCGTAGCCGGTTTCCGTGACAATGCCCGCGTGAATTCACATCACTGCGGGTCGGCTTCGCCTTCGTATTTCATCGGCCCATTCTTGCAATTCTCCGCGCCGCTTGTTTGCTGCGGAAATTCCTCGATGTGAGCCGCACCGCATCGAGGAAAGGTTCCGCATGAACCGCGCACGTACGAACGACCGCTCCACCCGCACCCGCAATGGTGGTGCCGCCTCCGGGGCCGGAACCGGAAGGGGCGGTGGCCGCTTCGGCTCGTCGGCCTCGGGCCGGTCCGGTGGGCCGAGCCGCTCCGGCGGATATGGCGGCTCGGGGCGTCGATCCGCCGCCGTCCAGGGGGAGTTCGCCCTTCCCGAGACGGTCACCCCCGCCCTTCCCGCCGTCGACGGCTTCGCCGAACTCGAGATGCCCAAGGAACTCCTGGCCGCGCTCGGCGCCCAGGACGTGACCGTGCCCTTCCCGATCCAGGCCGCGACCCTGCCGAACTCCCTCGCCGGCCGGGACGTACTGGGCCGCGGGCGCACCGGCTCCGGCAAGACCCTCGCCTTCGGGCTGGCGCTGCTGGCCCGTACGGCAGGAAAGCGCGCCGAGCCCAGGCAGCCGCTGGGGCTGGTCCTCGTACCCACGCGGGAGTTGGCGCAGCAGGTCACCGACGCGCTCACCCCGTACGCACGCGCCGTACGGCTGCGGCTGGCCACGGTGGTCGGCGGGATGCCGATCGGCAGGCAGGCGAGCGCGCTGCGCGGCGGTGCCGAGATCGTCGTCGCGACCCCGGGACGCCTCAAGGACCTCATCGACCGCGGCGACTGCCGGCTCGACCAGGTCTCCGTCACCGTCCTTGACGAGGCCGACCAGATGGCCGACATGGGCTTCATGCCGCAGGTCACCGCACTGCTCGACCAGGTACGCGCGGACGGCCAGCGCATGCTGTTCTCCGCGACGCTCGACCGCAACGTCGACCTGCTCGTGCGCCGCTATCTCAGCGACCCGGTCGTGCACTCCGTCGACCCGTCGGCCGGCGCGGTCACCACGATGGAGCACCACGTGCTGCACGTCCACGGCGCCGACAAGCACTCGGCCACCACCGAGATCGCCGCCCGTGACGGCCGCGTGATCATGTTCCTCGACACCAAGCACGCCGTCGACCGGCTCACCGAGCACCTCCTCAACAGCGGGGTACGGGCCGCTGCCCTGCACGGCGGGAAGTCCCAGCCGCAGCGCACCCGCACCCTGACGCAGTTCAAGACCGGGCACGTCAACGTGCTGGTGGCGACCAATGTGGCCGCGCGCGGCATCCATGTCGACAACCTCGACCTCGTCGTCAACGTAGACCCGCCGACCGACCACAAGGACTACCTCCACCGCGGCGGCAGGACCGCCCGCGCCGGTGAGTCCGGCCGGGTCGTCACCCTGGTCACCCCGAACCAGCGCCGCGACATGACCCGGCTCATGGCGGCGGCCGGCATCGTCCCGCAGACCACCCGGGTCCGCGCCGGCGAGGAAGCCCTGCACGCCATCACCGGGGCCCAGGCGCCCTCGGGCATCCCGGTCGTCATCACCGCACCGGTGACCGAGCGCCCCAAGAAGCGCGGCGGAACCTCCAGGCGCGGCGGCGCCACATCCCGAGGCCGCCGCCGCCCCGCGTCGGCGGCGCCCCGCACACCCAACCGCCGGCCCGGCGCGGGCAGCACGGCGGCCTAGCACAGGCCTAGCGCCGCCGAGCACCCGTAGTACTCCAAGGACGCGGCGAGAAATCCGACAAATCCGAGACATCCAAGGCATCACTGAGGGCCCGACCGGCACATGCCGGTCGGGCCCTCAGTGCGTTCAGTGGTCGGAGTAGCTGAAGTCGCCCACGGTCCAGGCGCTGACATCCTCGATCGCGATGCGGTACATCCCGCCCGTCTCCGGGATGCCGACCGTGCCCTGCAGGATGCGGGCGACATGGAAATGCAGATGTGTGGGCGGCCCCTCCTTCTTGGCCGGGGCGTCGAACACGGCGGAGAACTCGCCCAGTCGGGCGGAGTCCGTCAGCACCTCCGACACTCTCTGCCGCCACACGGCTTCGGGAGCCAGTCTTCCGGTGATGACGGCCCCGTTGGTGACCACGGTCAGGGACATCTGGTTGCTCCGCCCGGACTCCACAAGGGCGGCGACGGCAACGATCAGCTCGTCAGGCTTCGACATGGGACCGGATTCTATGCACCGGCCGGGACGCGCGCCGCAGACGGCCCCGGACTTCCCCAGGCCGCCTCCGGCAGATACCTCACCACCTGGCACCGTAAAATCTGTGCTTGTCACGGTAGACATTAGGGAGCCAGGTCGTTACTGTTTCTCTCGTAGCCGAGATCTGATGAAGCCCGGCAGACATGAACTGGCGGGCAGCAGTACATGCGTGACGGTGCGGTTGTGGAGTCTCGAAGCCAAGCTTTCGCAGTTTTCGCAGGACGGCGACGGGACTGGCGACCGGACCGGGTGGCCTGCGGTGATCAGGGGCCGCCACAGCAGGACCGCGGTTGACGCGGTGCAGTACCCAGTGCAGTACCCCGCAGTTCCTGTTCGACGAATTTTCGAAACGAGTTGTTGCTCCAGAGGAAAGAACGGAGGAGTCGAGCGCCATCAGGATCGCCCGGGAGGAAGTCGACCCCGGGTACCGCAGGACATCGATAGGCAGGTGGTCTCCGGTCATAAATCCGCGATCCCCGCATCCCCGTCCGCCTGTCGGACGGCCGTGCGGAAAACGAAGGCCGGTGCAGCAGTAGTACCGGCAGATGGTGTTTGCTGTTCCTTCGGGGCCTTGGTGCCGTACGGCACCAAGGCCCCTCGACGCGTTCCACAGAGAGGTGAGATGACAGCAGACGAGTCGCTGGGCCGTCTCGACGACGACGACTACCCCGCCTTCACGATGGGCCGGGCCGCCGAGATGCTCGGCACCACTCCCGGCTTCCTACGGGCCCTCGGCGAAGCGCGCCTGATCACACCGCTGCGCTCCGAGGGCGGACACCGCCGCTACTCCCGCTACCAGCTGCGTATCGCGGCACGCGCGCGTGAGCTCGTGGACCGGGGGACCCCGATCGAGGCAGCCTGCCGGATCATCATCCTCGAGGACCAGCTCGAGGAAGCGCAGCGCATCAACGCCGAATACCGCCGCGCCAACGGCGTGTCCAAGCCGTCGAACGCGTCCTGAAGCGATCGGGCCCGTCGGCGACGGGCCATCACCCACGAGAATGGCCGGAATACTGAGCGGAGTTTTCAGTGGTGATAGCGGGTGCGGACGGGTAGCGTCTGTGTGAGCTGTCGTGGTTCGGATTTCCCCTTGCCCACGCCCTAGGTGTGGGCGCTTTGCTGTGCTGTGCCGCAGGGACCAGGGCGATCACCTCCGTCTGCCCCATGGGGGAGCAGGCGTCTCATCGACTGGAAGGCAAGACTGTGGCAACTGGAACTGTGAAGTGGTTCAACGCGGAGAAGGGCTTCGGCTTCATCGCCCAGGACGGCGGCGGCCCGGACGTCTTCGCGCACTACTCCGCGATCAACTCCTCGGGCTTCCGTGAGCTCCAGGAGGGCCAGAGCGTGACGTTCGACGTCGTCCAGGGCCAGAAGGGCCCGCAGGCGGAGAACATCAACACCGCCTGATCATCGCTCGAATCGCTCGAATCGCTTGAATCGCTTGAACGTTCTGGGCCGCGCGGCGTCACGCCGCGCGGCCCGGTCGTTTTCCCGGTCGTTTTCTTCGACAACCCCGGCTTCTCAGCCCGGCCAGGTGCCCGTCACGCGCCGGACGGCGGTGGCGCCACCGCGGTCCACGGCCGCCTTGACGACGGCGAAGATCGCGCCCTGTACGAGGGCTGCTGTCAGCACCTCGCGCCAGCTGCGGAGCTCGTCCGTGGCGTCCGGGGCGTCCTCCTCGTGCGCGATCCGCTTCCAGGCCTGCTTGAAAATCGCGCCGGCCAGGACGCCACCGAGGGCGCCCACAGCCATCCCGACCGGCTTGTAAGCGATCTTCGAGGCCTTCATCGGTGCCTCCTCGCCCGGCGGACCAACAGCAGCGCCGCGACGAGGGCGCCCACGGCGAGCAGCGGGGCACGGTTGTCGCGCGCCGCCCGCATGCCCTGGCCGGCCTTCTCACGTACGGGCTCCGGGGCCCTGTCCCGGGCGTCCCGGGCCAGCTCCGCGACGTGCACGGCGGTGCCGCGCACCTGCTCGCCGGCCGCCAGGGCCTTGGCACGCACCGGCTCGGGGGTCTTGTCCTGCACGGCGTGCGCCGCGTGTGTGGCCTGGTCCTGTACGGCGTGAGCGGCGTGCGTGGCCCTGTCCTGTACGGCGTGGGCCGCGTGCGTGGCCTTGTCCCGCAGCTGGGTCCCGACGTGGCCGGTCCTCTCAGCGACCTGCTGCTTGACGGCCGTCGTCCTCTCGTGGGCCAGCGCCTTGACGTCGGCCGTCCTCTCGTGGGCCCGCGCCTTGACGTCGGCCGTCTTCTCCTGGGCGCGCGCCTTGACGTCGGCCGTCTTCTCCTGGGCGCGCGCCTTGACCTCGGCCGTCTTCTCCTGAGCCCGTGCCTTGACGTCGGCCTTCGCCGCGAGCGCCTCGACGGTCTCGCCGAGTTCCTCCCGGGTCGTCTCGACGCGCCTACGCAGTTCCTCGGGGGACGGTGTCGCGTCGTCGCCCGGCTGCGTCGTGTTCTCGGTCATCGGTGTGCACCCTCCTTGATCGCGGCTACATCGGCCTTGACGCTGTCCATCGTTCGTTCGGGCTTCGGCGGTGCTCCCTTGCTGAACTGCTTCTTTCCGAGCGCCGCCATCAGCGCGGTGACGGCGGCCAGGACGCCGGTGACGATCAGCGCCGCCGCCCACACGTCCAGGGCGAGCGACAGCGCGGCGATCACGGTGGCCACCAGTGCCTGCAGGGTGAGCACACCCCCCAGGCCGGCGCCGCCGAACAGGCCGCCGCCCTTGCCGAACCGTTTGCCCTTCTCGGTCATCTCCGCCTGGGCCAGCCGCATCTCGTCGCGGACCAGCTGTGACAACTGCTGCGAGGCACGCTGGACCAGCTCGCCCACCGGCTCCTGCGTTTCGCTGCCGGTGCGGTGGGAGCCCGTTGTGGCTGTCATGGGTGCTCACCTGTCCTTGTCGTCAGTCGGATCGGTCGGGCCCTGTCGGCTGTGCGAGTACCCACGCATGCCCGCGTCACCCTGCCGGCGGCACCCCGCTCCGCCGGTTCAGGATTCGAGGCGGCGACGGTCCTCCGCGTCCCACTTCCGGGTGTCCCGGGGCTTTACGTAGGGCTCCTCGTCGATCGGATGGCCGCCCGCGACGGCACGCTGGCGGGCCAGTTCCGCGTCGCACTCGAGGCCGAGCAGGATCGCCAGATTCGTGATCCACAGCCACACCAGGAAGATGATCACGCCGGCGAAGGTGCCGTACGTCTTGTTGTACGAGGCGAAGTTCGCCAGATACACCGCGAACCCGCCCGACGCGATCATCCAGATCACCAGCGCCAGGAAACTGCCCGGCGTGATCCACCGGAAGCCGCGGATCTTCGCGTTCGGCGTCGCCCAGTACAGGAGCGCGATCATGATCGTGACCAGGACCACCAGTACCGGCCATTTCGCGATCGACCACACCGTCAGTGCCGTGTCGCCGATCCCCAGCACGTTGCCCATCTGCCGGGCCAGGCCGCCGGTGAACACGACGATCACCGCGCTGGCCACGGCCAGGACCATCAGGACCACCGTCACGCTGAGGCGGACGGGCAGCACCTTCCACACCGGGCGGCCCTCCGGGATGTCGTACACCGCGTTGGCGCTCCTGATGAACGCGGCGACATAGCTGGAGGCCGACCACACCGCGAGCACCAGACCCACGATCGCCATGACCGAGCCGATACCGGCGGTGCCCTGCATCTGCGTCACCGCGTTGCGCAGGACGTCCTGCACCGCGCCCGGGGCCAGGTTCTGGATGTTGTCCAGCACCCGCTGCGATGTCGACTTCCCCATGATCCCGAGGAGGGAGACCAGCACCAGCAGGGCCGGGAAGAGGGCCAGGATGCCGTAGTAGGTCAGGGCGGCGGCCCGGTCGACCAGCTCGTCCCGCTTGAACTCCTTGACGGTGCCTTTCAGCACCGCCGACCAGGAGGACCTGGGCAGGCCGGTCGGGCTGTCCGGCGCCCGCTTCTCGACCTCCTCGTCCGGCCCGTCCACGGGCGCCCGCGCGGCTCCGGCCGACTCGTCGTCGGCGGTTCCTTGCGCCCCGCGTCCGTCGTGTTCGCCGTACCCCCTGTGGCCATCGTGCTCGCCGTAACCGTCGTACTCGTCGTACTCGTCTTGTTCGGCATGACGCACATGCCGTCTCAGGTTCCGTTGCATTGCGCACGAGTAACCGGTTGGGCAGTGGCCCAACCGTCGAAGCCGGAGGCTGCTTCTCGGCGGCCCCTTCAGTTGTTCGGTTCGCCCTCTTCGGCCGCGGCGCTGGACGGCTCCTCCGGCATGCCGATGACGTACGTCCCTTTCGCGGGCAGCGTCGCTACGAGTCCTCGTTTCCGTAGCTCGACGACGGCGCGTCGCACGGTGCCGATGCTCACGCCGTACAGCTCCGTCATGGCCCGCTCACCTGGCAGCGCGGCCCCCAGCGGCAACTTGCCCGCCGAGATTTCCGCCGCGATGGCGTCGGCGAGTTTCACGTACTCGTAGCGCGGAAGCTCACTCATCCCTCCACGGTGCCGCAGCCCAACGCATAGTGTAGGGGTGGAACGCGTCCCAGCGCGGTGGAACGCAGTACTTATCAGAGGGGTGCAGGGGGACGCAGTTACCGGTATGGTCGAAATAAGCAAGACCCCGGCGAGGTGGCTAGACCTCCCGGGGCGTGGCCAACGCTAACCAGGAGCGCAGACATGTACGACCTTATCCGCCGCACCCTCCACTGGGTGCGGCTCTTCTTCGTGCCCGGCACGGGTAAACGGCGTCGCATCCACCACCGCCCCCACCTCTGCGTGCACATCACCGCCGTACGCCGCAGCCCCTCCACACCCCCGCCCTCGTACCTCCCCCGCCACCGCTCCCCGTACGGCCTCGTCACCTTCCTCGACGGCACCGACTCCGTCCTCGTACGCCCGTACCTCACCGACACCGACATCACCCCCGGCCAGGAAGCCGCCCTCCGGCAGCACCGCCGCCTCGCACTCGTCCTCGACGTCGACCCGCACCTGATCGGCGCGCAGGAGGTGGCCGCCTGATGAAGCACCTCAGCAACCACACCCAGCGCACCGACCACGCGACGCCCGCCTCCTCGCCCCTCCGTCTCCTCCCCTGGCCGTCCCTCGACGGCAAACCCTGCTACCTGGTCGCGGACGACAACGGCGGCGGCTACCTGTCCCGCCTCGCCGACGACCTGGAGGCCACCCAACTCGCCATGGCCGCCGACGTCCTCGACCTCGCCCGCCCTCTGCTGGACGACCCGGCGTCGCCGTACACCGAGGTCCGCTACGCCGGTCTCCGGCTGGCCGAGTGCCTGACCGACGCCCTGCGCGTCGCCGAGTCCCGAGGCATGCGGCTGCCCGAAGCCGAAGCCGAGGACGGCGGACAGGCCACCCAGAAGACGGGGAGCGGACTATGGTCGTAACCACGACGCGTCGAAGGAGTTCACTGGTCATGACCGCCCACGCCGCCGAACCGACACCGGCCGTCCCGCCCATGCCCGAGCGGAACCCGAAGGCACTACGTGAGGCCATCGCCGGGTACGCCCCCCAGCTCCTTCCTGACTTCGACAAGCACTGGAAGTGGGCCGTCGCCGATGCGTACGACATCAGCACGGTGCCCGCATTCATGGCCCGCTGGTGGGGGGAGTACGCAATCGCCCGGGATCCGCAGCTCGACGCCCACATGAAGGATCTCCATCGCCGCGCGTCGGATTCCACCGACATCGCCGAAGCCAGGGAACTCCTGGAAGAGGCGTCCAACATCCGCCACCAGGTACGACGGCTGGAGCCCGGCCAGTGACCGACGACGGATTCATGGGTCCGCCGTGGCAGATGGACTGGAGGCTCAAGGCCCAGGCGGCCCGTGATTCGCTTCCGGAGCATGTGCGGAAGATTGTCGATGCCGCGCGTGCCGAGCTGGTCACGGCGAAAGACCCCTACTTCCGGGGCATCGACGCTGATGTGGATCTTCCTGACGGCATGATGGTCGAGCCGGTTCAGTCCAGCGAACCGAACGGCGCCCGCGTCCTGCTCTTCGACAGCGGACACGGCTGGATGATCTACACCTTCATTCGGCGCGTCGCGGACCCGCAGATCATCGTGGAAGAGGTCTTCTGGCAGTGAAGCGGCGCCGGTCACGCCGGTGACGAATGCTCGCCGCCGAGTGGCTGGTGAGCGGGCGGGCCGCAGCTCAGCGGCCCGCCCACTCCCAGGCGAGCTCGCAAAGGGTGCGCTGAGCGCTCGGCCTGTGCCAGGTCCGGTCGCACGATGACGCCCTCATCAGCCAGGGCGCGGAGGTCGCTGCGAGCAGCCTTCGCCGCAGCCCTCTCATCCCTGCGCCCTCTTGGAACGAACCCCGCACCCAGCCGGAGTTCGCCTCCGTCAACCGACGTCAGCCGACGCTCAGCTCCGTGAGGCCGCCGTGCCCGCCGATCCCGCCGACGCCACCCAGCTCGCCCAGCGGCAGCGTGTGGTGGGTCTGCAGCACCTTCGCGCGCAGGTAGCGGACGTTCGCCGGGGTCGAGAACACGCCGGTCGGGACGCGGTCGTGGACGTCCATGCCCAGGCCCCGCAGCTGGTTCGCCTTGTCCGGGTTGTTGGAGAGGAGGTCCAGCGAGTCGATGCCCAGGGCCTGGAGCATCTGGGCCGCGGCCGTGTAGTCGCGGGCGTCCTCCGGGAGGCCCAGGGCGGCGTTCGCGGCGTAGGTGTCGAGGCCCTCGTCCTGGAGGGCGTACGCGTCGAGCTTGTTGTAGAGGCCGATGCCCCGGCCCTCCTGGCGGAGGTAGAGCAGGACGCCGCCGCGCTCGGCGATGCGCTCGACGGCCTCGCGCAGCTGCGGGCCGCAGTCGCACCGGGCCGAGCCGAAGACGTCGCCCGTAAGGCACTCGGAGTGCAGACGGACCAGCGGGGTGGTGCCGGGAGCCGGGTCGCCGATGACCACCGCCACATGCTCCTGGCCGTCGGTCAGACCGTGGAAGGTGACCAGTTCGGTGTCGACGCTGTAGCCGTCGTGGAAGCGCAGCGGCACACGGACACGGGAGCGCTGGGTGGCGGCGGGGAAGTCGGGCATGCGGGTCTCCCGTTGGTCTCGATCGATCCTCGGATCTGCTTCGGTCGCTGCTACTGCCTTTTTGCTTAAGATTTGAAGCAGACCCTCACTCGAATGGTGACCTTACCCCATGTTTCAAAGTTAAAGCAACGAGTTTGTGGCGCGGCTCATGTGCCCGAGTCCTCGGACCCGCACGACGAGGAGGACCGGCGCAGCCACGGCAGACCCTCCGGTACCGCCTCCGCCCCGTCACCCTGCAGCGCCTGGCCGATCCGCGTGCCGATCTCCTCCAGTTGGCCCACCTGCTCCGGCGTCAGATGGTCGAACAGGGCCGCGCGGACCGTGGCGACATGCCCCGGGGCCGTGCGCTCCAGCACCGCCATCCCCTCGTCGGTCAGGACGGCGACGGTGCCCCGCTTGTCCCACTTGCAGGCCTCGCGGCGTACATGCCCGTCCTTCTCCAGCCGTGCCACCGCGTACGTCAGACGACTGCGCGTGATCTTCAGCTGCGCGGCCAGATCGGTCATCCGCAGCCGCCGCTCGGGCGTCTCGGAGAGGTAGGCCAGGATCGAGTAGTAGAGGTGCGGCATCCCGGCGTCCTGCTGAAGCTGCCGGTCGAGCACGTCCTCCAGGAGCAGGGAGGCCGAGATGTACGCGCGCCACGCGCGCTGCTCCTCGGGGGTGAGCCAGCGGGTCGTCATGCGACCAGTGTAGGTTTGTTTAAAACTTGAACCAAGCTGTGGTCCGGTCGGCGACCCGGTAAGCGCCTGAAGAGAGTGCCCTCATGCCCTTCCCCCACGTCCTGTTGTCCGCCGCCGTCTCCCTCGACGGCCATCTGGACGACACCGGCCCCGAACGGCTGCTGCTCTCCAGCCCCGCCGACTTCGACCGGGTCGACGAGGTACGGGCGTCCAGCGACGCGATCCTCATCGGCGCCGGCACCATCCGCGCCGACAACCCGCGTCTCCTGGTCAACTCGCCCGAGCGGCGGGCCGCGCGGCTGGCGGCCGGAAAGCCCGAGTACCCGCTCAAGGTGACGGTGAGCGGATCGGGCGAACTGGACCCGGCCGCCAACTTCTGGCACACCGGCGGCGAGAAGGTCGTCTACACGACGGACAAGGGCGCCGAACAGGCCCGGCACGCGAACCTCGGGGCCGACGTGGACGTGGTCGGCCTTGGCCCCGGCCCGCTCGACTGGCGGGCCCTGCTCGAACACCTGCATGACGTACGAGGCGTACGGCGTCTGATGGTCGAGGGTGGCGGCACCGTCCACACCCAGCTCCTCCAGCAGGGCCTCGCCGACGAACTCCAGCTCGTCCTCGCGCCCCTCTTCGTCGGCGACCCCGACGCCCCCCGCCTCTTCGGCCCCGGCGCCTACCAGGGTGGCCGGCTCCGGCTGACCGAGACCCGCCAAATCGAGGACGTCGTCCTCATGCGGTACGAGCCCACCGCACCCGGCGCCGGCCCGGCCGTCTCCGCCGCCGACCGGCACTGGCTGGCACTGGCGTGCGAACTGGCGGAGCGTTGTCCGCCGTCGGACACGGCGTTCAGCGTGGGTGCGGTGGTGGTCGCCGCCGACGGTACGGAACTGGCGCGCGGCCACTCCCGCGAGGGCGGCGACCCGGTCGTGCACGCGGAGGAGGCGGCCCTCGCGAAGCTCGCCCCGGCCGACCCCCGGCTTCGGACGGCCACCGTCTACAGCAGCCTGGAACCCTGCGCCCGCCGGGCCTCCCGGCCCGCGCCCTGCGCCCGGCTGATCCTCGACGCGGGCGTACGCCGGGTGGTGACCGCCTGGCGTGAACCGGACACCTTCGTGGTCGCGGCGGACGGGACCGGGCTGCTCACGGGGGAGGGCGTCGACGTCGTCGTACTGCCCGAGTACGAGGAGCGGGCCAAGGCTCCCAACGCCCATCTGCCGGGCTGACGATCAAACGTGGTGATCGGGGCCGCGCGGATGGCGTATAGTTGTGTTCATCGACGCGGGGTGGAGCAGCTCGGTAGCTCGCTGGGCTCATAACCCAGAGGTCGCAGGTTCAAATCCTGTCCCCGCTACTGAAGGCCCAGGGCCGGAAACCAGTTCTTCTGGTTTCCGGCCCTGAGTCGTTTTTACGGCCCGACCGCTCCCGGCTCGTCCCCCCAGGTCACCCCGCGCGCGGGCGACGGCCTACTGACTGGTCACATCGGCCGGGTCAACTCGCCCGATTTTCACCGGTGGTGACCCGGAAAGTCCTCCGGAAAAGGGTTAACGATCAACGGGAACAGCTTGGAATCAGGTGTCCAGGTCTATTAACGTTCGATAACGCAGCGCGGTTGTCCCAGCCGTCACAAGAGTCGGCTCCGTGCGCACGCGCCGAATCCCGCAAGGGAACCGGGGAACCACCAACTTGGGGTGAATCGCTCGTCCGCCTCCGTGGCAACACGGCAGGTATACGCGCGTAGGAGACCTTCCTGCTCCGAACCCGTCAGCTAACCCGGTAGGCGAGAAGGAAGGAAAGGAGCACGCCCACGTGGCGTCAAACCCGGCTGCCCCCGAGGCCCCGTTCATGCCGAGCCAGCGCAGCGGCGAGACCGAGGACGGCAAGATCCCGACCTTCGGTTTCGGCGGTCGCCGTATCGACGAGGGCCCCTGGGAGGAGTGGAATCCCACCGCGGACTCCACCCGACCTGTTCGCGGCCGGCACCGCGTCGGCAAGCAGCGCGGAGGGCTCGCCCGCAGCTCCACCGTTCTCGGCGTCGGCGTCATAGCCGCTGTCGGCGGGGCCGGCATGGCCACCGCGCAGACCGGCAAGCCGCCGGTCTCCATCTCCATCCCCGATCTGCCCTCGGTCGGCTCGCCCTTCACGAACGACGACTCGGACGACGAGCCCCAGGGCTCCGCCACCGCGCTCAGCAGCGTCGGCGTCACCACCGAGGAGACCGAGCAGGGCACCAGCGACGCCGGCGAGGCCCTGCGGGCCCGCATCATCCTCCAGGCCGAGCAGCAGAAGGACCAGGCCGAGGCCAAGGTCCAGCAGGCCGCCGAGGACGCCGCCGCGAAGAAGGCCGCCGCCGAGGCGGCCAAGGTGAAGCGCGAGGCCGCCGAGAAGGCCGCCGCCGCGAAGAAGGCGGCCGCGGAAGCCGCGGAGGCGAAGCGGGAGGCCGCGCGCCTCGCCGAGCTCGCCAAGCAGTACACGCTGCCGACCTCCTCGTACACGATCACCTCGACGTTCGGCCAGGCCGGCGCGCTGTGGTCCTCCGGCTACCACACCGGCCTCGACTTCGCCGCGCCCACCGGCACGCCGCTCAAGGCCATCCACAGCGGCACGATCACCGAGGCGGGCTGGAGCGGCTCGTTCGGCTACCGCACCATCCTCACCCTCGATGACGGCACCGAGCTGTGGTACGCCCACCAGTCCTCGATCAACGTCACCGTCGGCCAGAAGGTCGCCACGGGTGACGTCATCGGCCGCGTCGGCGCCACCGGCAACGTCACCGGGGCCCACCTCCACCTGGAGGTGCACACCAGCAGCACGGACAGCGCGGGCATCGACCCGATGGCCTGGCTGCGCAGCATGGGCCTCAACCCGTAAGGGACGCGTTCCCCGGTTTTCCGCCGGTAGTCCTGACGTTCGCAACCGACGTCATGGCTACCGGCGTTCTGTTGTTCACACGACTGTTCATACGACTGTTCACACGACCTTCGTGAACGGATCGGAATCACCATCTCCGCCGCGGGCGTTGACGACGAACATGACTGTTCTTCGTAAGCTCGGATCATCGGACCTAGAGGTCTTCCCGCTCGCCCTCGGCGGCAACGTTTTCGGCTGGACCGCCGACGAGGCGGCCTCCTTCGAGGTGCTCGACGCCTACGCGGCGGCCGGCGGTAACTTCGTCGACACCGCCGACGTCTACTCGGCGTGGGCCGACGGCAACAAGGGCGGCGAGTCCGAGACCCTCATCGGCAAGTGGCTGAAGAAGCGCGGCAACCGCGAGGACATCGTGGTCGCCACGAAGGTCAGCCAGCACCCCGACTTCCCCGGCCTCTCGGGCGCCAACATCAAGGCCGCCGCCGACGCCTCCCTGCGCCGCCTCGACACCGACCACATCGACCTGTACTTCACGCACTTCGACCAGCCCGAGGTGCCCGTCGAGGAGATCATCGGCGCCCTCGACGAACTGGTGACCGCGGGCAAGGTGCGGCACATCGCCGTCTCCAACATCTCGCCCGAGCGGCTCCAGGCCTCCCTCGACTTCTCCGACCGTGAGGGCCTGGCCAAGTACGTGGCCATCCAGCCCCACTACAACCTGGTCTCGCGCGACACCTACGAGGGCCCGCGACTCGACATCGCCTCCCGTACGGGCCTCGCCGCCGTCCCCTACTATGCGCTGGCCTCCGGCTTCCTCACGGGCAAGTACCGCGCCGGTACGACGGTCGACAGCCGGCGTGCCCAGGGTGCCGCCCAGCACCTGGAGTCGGAGCGCGGCCGGAAGGTCCTGGCCGCGCTGGACTCCGTCGCCGAGGCACATGGCGCGGAGGTCGCCACGGTCGCCCTGGCGTGGCTCGCCGCCCAGCCCACGGTGGCGGCCCCGATCGCGTCCGCCCGCACGGCCGACCAGCTCCCGCCGCTGCTCGCGGTCGCGGACCTGGAACTGACGGAGGCGGAACTCGCGACCTTGACGGCGGCTTCGGCGTAAGTACCGGTGTGGTGCTGTGAAGAGGTGAAGGTCTAGGAGCGGTACGGGTTGTAGGCCGGGTACGGGCTCGCCGGCCCGTACGGCTGCTGCCCGTACCCCTGGGGCCCGTGCCCCTGCTGCCCGTACCCCTGGGGCCCGTACGGCTGTTGCTGGGCGTACGGCTGCTGGCCGTACGCCGGCCAGGCGGCCTGCGGCGGTACGTGCACCGGCGCCGGTGCGATGGCGCGCGCCGCGTGGTCCAGGGCCGGGCGGGCCACCGCCCTGCGCTGCCACAGCTCGCCCAGCAGCTCCTGCTCCCGTACGACGAAGTCGGCGCCCGCGCGGCCCAGGCGCCCCCGGTGACGCAGGAACGCGAGCGAGGTGGCGTACGCCTCGTACTGCGCCACCGCGCGCCCCGCCGGTCTGCCCAGGTGGTGGCGGGCGTACTCGCGGGCCAGGCGGCGGGCGCGCATCGAGCCGAGGGCGTACGGCTCGCCCGGGGTCAGCCAGCCGGCCAGCGCGTACGCCGGCAACTCGGCGCGCACGGTACGCAGTTCGCGCTGGCGTGTCCAGATGACCAGCCAGGTCAGCAGCCCGAAGGCGGGCAGCATGAACGCGGCGTACACCGCGATGAAGCCGAACTCGCCGAACGTCGACGAGCCGTTCCACAGGGCGTGCATGCTCATCGCGAGCAACAGCCCGGTCAGCGGCAGCAGCACCCGGCGGACGCGCTGACGCTCGCCCGAGCGCGCGGAGATCCCGAAACCGATGCCGGTGAGGACCGTGAACAGGGGGTGCGCGAACGGCGACATGACGACGCGCACGAAGAAGGTCGCCGCGGTGACCGACGCGATACCGGTGTCCCCGGTGAGCTGGTCGGTGCCGAACGCGGTGCCGAGGTAGAGGATGTTCTCGGTGAAGGCGAAGCCGGTGGCGGTGATCCCGGCGATCACGACACCGTCGACGATCCCGGTGAAGTCACGCCGCCGGAAGAGGTAGATGAGCAGGATGGCGGCGGCCTTCGCCGACTCCTCGACTATGGGCGCTATGACGGTCGCCCCGAGGGTGTCCGCGCCGGACGGGTCGGCCGTGGCGGTCGCTATCCACCGCGTCGCGAAGCTGTTGGCGACGATCGCTATCAGGGCCGCCGCGCAGGCGCCCCAGGCGAACGCGAAGAGCAGGTTGCGCCAGGGCCCCGGCTCGACCCGGTCCAGCCACCGGAACGCGGCGACGAGCAACGGCACGGGCAGTACGGCGAGCCCGAGCCCGACCAGGAACCCCTCGGTGCCGGTCTGCTCGCGGACCAGGGCGAGGATGACGAGCCCGGAGAGCGCGAGCAGGCTGATGAGGGCGCCGTAACGCACCCAGCTCCGCTGCCACCAGTGAGCGTGCCGCAGCGCCCCACCGACGGGAGCGTCAGTGGGGCTGCTGGGCTGCGTCGGATACGGCGGAAAGATGGCCACGGCATCGACCCTAACGAGTGCTCGGCGCGAGTGAGCCAGACGAGCTGAATGCGTGTTCTACGAGTGCTCTACGAGTGCGCTACGAGTGCTCTACGCGGCGGAAGAGCAGGTCGTTCACGACATGTCCCTTCTCCAGTCCCTGGCCCTCGAAACGGGTCAGCGGCCGGAACTCCGGACGTGGCGCGTAACCGCCCCCGGCCTGGGTGTTCTCGAACTCGGGGTGCGCCTCGAGCACCTCGAGCATCTGCTCGGCGTACGGCTCCCAGTCGGTCGCGCAGTGCACGAGCGCGCCGGGGCGCAGCCGGCCGGCGACGAGGTCGAGGAACTCGGCCTGGATCAGCCGCCGCTTGTGGTGCCGCTTCTTGGGCCAGGGGTCCGGGAAGTACACGCGCAGACCGTCGAGCGAGTCGGGGGCGAGCATCTCGCGGAGCAGGATGATGGCGTCACCGTTGGCGACCCGGAGGTTGGTCAGCCCGTACTGGTCGGCGAGGTTGAGCAGGTTGCCCTGGCCCGGGGTGTGCACGTCGGCGGCGAGAACGTTCGTACGGGGATCGTCGGCGGCCATCCTCGCGGTGGCCTCCCCCATCCCGAACCCGATCTCGAGTACGACGGGCTGATCGTCCCCGAACAGCTCGCCGAGCCGGAGGGGGCGCCCGTCGATGTCGAGCCCCCACTTGGGCCACAGCCGCCGCAGGGCGTCACCCTGCCCGGTGGTGACCCGGCTGCGCCGGGGCTGAAAGCTCCGGATCCGCCGCTCGTAATGCGACCCGGCGGGATCGGCCTGCGGCCCACCGGGAAACCGGGGAGCACGCTGGGCCCGGAGGGGGGCGGGGGAGTCGGGGGAGTCAGACATAGTGCCGCCGATTTTACCGCTGCTCTTCAGCCCGTCCGGCGCTCACAGCGCACGCGGCCGCACCCCACCCCTGGTTTCCCACCCACCCACCCGTTCACCGTCGCTATACAGCCCAGGCCGGCACCCCCTTCAGCCCGTCCGGCGTTTGAGGACGAGGCCGTTCAGGCCGAAGCGGGGGTCTGGGGGCGGCAGCCCCCAGGAAGGGATGGGACGGGTAGGGGCGGCGGGGGCGAGAAACACCCCCTGCTCACCCACCCAGCACAGCCAACGCCCGCCGAGCCACCTCCCGCCCGATAGGCAACGAAGCCGTCGCAGCCGGCGACGGCGCATTCAGCACATGCACCGCCCGCGCCCCCTCCCGGATCAGAAAGTCGTCCACCAACGTCCCGTCCCGAAGCACCGCCTGCGCCCGAACCCCCGCCGCCGCAGGCACCAGATCCCCCTCGGCCACCACAGGCAACAACCTCCGCACCGCCCGCGCGAACGCCCGCTTCGACACCGACCGCCGCAGCTCCCCACCCCCGTACCGCCAGTGCCGCGCCGCGATCCGCCACGACCCGGGCCACGCCACCGTCGCCCCCAGCTCCCGCATCCGCACGGTCCCCCACCCGTACCCCTCGCGGGCCAGCGCCGGCACGGCATTGGGCCCGATGTGGACACCCCCGTCGATTCCCCGGGTGAGATGCACCCCGAGGAACGGGAACGCCGGATCCGGCACCGGATACACCAGCCCCCGCACCAGCTCGGGCCGCGCCAGCGTGAAGTACTCGCCCCGGAACGGCACGATCCGCATCCCGGGATCGTCGCCGGTCAGCCGTGCCACCTCGTCGCAGTACAGCCCGGCGCAGTTGACCAGCACCCGCCCCCGGACGACCTCGCCGCCCCCCGGCCCCGCCGTCCGCACGGCCACCCCGAGCTCGGGGCGCCGGTCGATCCGGACGACCTCGGCCCCGTACCGGATCTCCGCCCCGGAGGACTCGGCGAGCTGCCGGGCGACGGCCACGTAGTCGCAGATCCCCGTCGTCCCCACGTGTATGCCGGCGAGGCCCCGCACCTCCGGCTCGTACTCCTGGATCTGGGAGGGGCCCAGTTCCCGCACGGGAATGCCGTTCTCCCGCCCTCTCTGCACCAGGGCGTGCAGCCGGGGCAGCTCCTCCCGCTCCGTGGCGACGATCAGCTTGCCGGTGACGGCGTGCGGGATGTCGTACTCCGCGCAGAACTTGACCATCTCGGCGGCGCCCCGCACCGCGTAGCGTGCCTTGAGCGAGCCCGGTCGGTAGTAGATCCCGCTGTGGATCACCCCGCTGTTGCGGCCCGTCTGGTGGCGGGCCGGGCCCGGCTCCTTCTCCAGCACGGTCACGCGCGTGCCCGGCGCGGCACGCGTGATCGCGTACGCCGTCGACAGGCCGACGATCCCCCCACCGATCACCAGCACGTCACAGTCGTAAGCGAACCCACGCGACAGCTCCACCGCGCCCCACCTCCTGCTTTCATAGTGCACTGCGCCACTGACAGTCACTTCAAACGCAGGAAGCGGGGCTTGTCGCTCACGCCGGGGTCATCAGCAGCGGCCGGGCCCGCTCGCGCAGCTCCACCACCCGCGGCTCGTCGCCGTACGGCTCGAGCCGGTGCAGAAGATCCTTCACGTACTCGGTGGTGCGCGCCGAGGAGATGCGCCCCGCGACCTCCACCGCCCGTACGCCCTGCTCGCATGCCGCGTCGAGGTTGCCCGACTCGAGCTCGGCGACCGCCGAGACGACGAGTCGCAGTCCGTGCGAACGCACGAACTCCTCCGTCGGCTTCGACAGCGCCTGCTCCGTGAAACGACGGACCTGGCGCGGTGCCTTCAGGTCGCGGTAGCACTCGGCGGCGTCGGCCGCGAAGCGGTCGTAACCGTAGAAGCCGAGCCAGGAGGGATCGCC
The DNA here is from genome assembly GCF_040644035.1 of Streptomyces sp. NPDC047042. NCBI lineage: Bacteria > Bacillati > Actinomycetota > Actinomycetes > Kitasatosporales > Streptomycetaceae > Streptomyces > Streptomyces sp. NPDC047042. The sequence goes on from NZ_JBEYVP010000031.1 coordinate 127,461, forward strand.
GTCGCCGTCGCGGGCCCGCTCGAGCCAGCTCTCCGAGGAGCGCAGCGCCGCGCCGGCCGCGTGGGCGTCGTTCGCGCGCGCGTGGGCCCGCGCCTCGACCAGCCGGAAGAAACTCATCGTGCGGGCCGTCGCCAGACCCCGGTTGCGCTCCAGGGCCGCCTGGGCGAGGTCGACGCCCTCGTCACCGAAGCCCCGGTAGGTCGCCTGCAGGGACATCGACGCCAGTACGTAACCCCCCAGCGGCACATCGGCCGCCGCGCGCGCGAGGCGCAGCGCCTGGATGTAGTACCGCTGCGCGGCCTCCTGTTGGCCCGTGTCGAAGGCCATCCACCCGGCGAGGCGGGTGAGTTCGGCGGACGCCCCGAACAGCGCGCGTCCCACCTCGTCCGAGTACGACCCCAGCAGGAGCGGCGCCGCCTCCACCCTTAAGCACTCGGGCACCATGGACGAACGCCAGTCGCCCCCGCCGTACTTGGAGTCCCAGCGCCTGGCGTCCTCCGCGGCCTCCCGCAGCTTCTGCACATCGCTGTGGCCGACTTTCAACGGTGCCCCGGAGCCCTCGGCGGGGCTCGCGTCGCGTGCCACCGAGCTGTCGGCCGGGGTTATCAGCCATCGTGAGGCGGGCGTTGCGTATGCGCTCACTGCGAACGACCCGGCGAGCGACTGCCAGATGCCGCCGGAGCCGGCGCGGCGGCCCGCGAGGTCGAGACGGTAGAGGTCGGTGGCCGAGCGGACGGCCTGTCCGACGTCCCGGGGGAAGGCCAGGCCCACTTCGGGTGCGGGATCCGCGTCCGCCAGGCCGATCTCGTGGAGCGGCACCGGGCGGCCGAGCTTCTGGCCGATGGCGGCCGCGATGAGATGCGGCGCGGCGCCCTGCGGCACCATGCCCTTGGAGACCCAGCGCGCCACCGACGTCTTGTCGTAGCGAAGGGTCAACCCGCGTTGGGCGCCGAGGTCGTTGACGCGACGCGCGAGTCCTGCGTTGCTGATTCCCGCGAGGGCGAGAACGGTGCCGAGTTTCTCGTTCGGCCCGCGTTGCTCCCTGGACATGCGCCACCCCTCGACACAGACGGCTGCCGCGCTGGCATAACCATGCGGCATTCGTAAACCCAGCGTAGTTCGCCGCATCCCAAGCGTTAAGGGGCATTGTTCCGGATGGCGGGATTGTGGTCCGTACGGAAGTTCTGGGGATGTACGCACCGTCGCGGCGTGCCCCCGCTGTGTGGCCGTGCGCCCGGCCGTGCGCTCTTCTCCGGCCATGGCGGGAGCGCTTCCATGGATCCTGCGTGGGTCGGCCCGCTGTACTGGATCCAGTGGGCTGGGGGACACCGCCGCCTACATCCCCGCGGGTGGCGGACCGGTCCGGGAGGCGAGCTCCGCCTCCCGGACTGTGCGTCGGCGCTGCGCTCCGCAGAGCCTGTACGGAGCGTGCACAAGGCTGCCCGTGCTTCGCCAACTTGGCCGAAAACAGACCCCGTTCTTCCGGGGCGATTACCCCTCCGACCATGGAAATTGAGGGCGCACGGGGCGTCTTTGGGGAGCGTAACGGGGGCGCATTCAGGTCGCGGTCTTGGCGTGAACTCCCTGAAATTTCCTGATCGGCTGGTCTGGTACCCCCTTCTCCCACCCAACACCCTTGATCCGCGCGTGCCTTCGACGCCGCCTGGGCATGTTCCAGGGGGTGCACAGGAGTTCGCAGGGGCGCATTTCGGGGAGCGCGAGCGGCTCCGCCGTCCCTCCTGGACGCGTCCTTCATGGCAGCATGGTGCCGAGTTCGTACCGTGCACTGGTTGTCCACAGCCTGTGGAGGCGTCGATGCGGTGGTTGGTGGGATGGAGCAGCACCGCAGCTGTGGCCGCCAAATACACGACAGGTCCTGGCAGTTACGCGTCCGACGGGGCCGGAATCGGCAACGGGAACGGGTCCGGAAACGGATACTCGGCCGGGGCGGGTTACGCGGCCGGGGCGACCGGCCATGACGGTGAGACGGTCCACCCGGTCGGTTCCCAACTCATCTGGGGAGACCCGGATCCGCTCTGGGCGGTCGGCGACTGGCGTCCCGACGAGGTGCGCGTCGTACGGGCCGACGAGCAGACGCGCATAGCGGTCCTGGGCACCTGCGGAGCCACCGACGAACAGCTGAGGGTCGCCCTGTTCGCCGCCCGCGGAGGGGCACTTCGCCATCTGACGGCCTGGCCGGGCAGCTACACGGCGATCGTCCAGGTGGGCCGCCGGCTCATGGTCTGCGGCGATCTGGCGGGCGCGCGCCCGGTGTTCTACACCCCGTGGGCGGGTGGCACGGCCTACGCGACGGCGGCCCTCCCGCTCGCCGACCTCATCGAGGCCAACCTCGACTTCGGCCACCTCGCCGCCCTTCTCGCGGCCCCCGACGTACCGGCCGCGCTGCACGACTCGACCCCCTACGACGGCGTACGGCGCATTCCACCCGGCCATGCGCTGATCCTGCGCGCCGGGGCGCGCGAGATCGCCGGGTACGAACCGGTCGCCTCCCTCGCGGTCGCGGCGGCCTCCGTGGACCCCGACAGCGCGGTGGACGGCGTACGGGACGCGCTGGTCGAGGCGGTACGCGCCCGGCTGTCCGCCCCCCGCCATGTACCCGACGCCAACATGGACCCCGGCCCGGTGCCCGGGATGGGCCCCGCGGAACGACGGGCGGCGCGCGGAATGCCCGTACCCGGGATAGGAGCCGACCTGTCCGGCGGCCCCGCCTCGGGGACGCTCGCACTCCTGGCGGCCGGGCTGCCGGGCATGCCGGGGACGGTTCTGGGCCACGGCACGGGCGCGGGGGAGCGGCTCGTGGCGGTGACGTTCAACGACCTGGTGGTGGGCGGGCGCGAGGCCGAACTCGAACGGGCGGGCGCCCTGGCGGCCAACCCGCGCCTGCACCACGTGGTGGTGCCGGGCGGCGAGGACGTCCTGCCGTACGCCGACCTGGAGGGCCCGCTGACCGACGAGCCGGGCCCGTCCCTGGTGACGGCGGCACGGCACCGCGCCCGCCTGGCCTCGGGCAGCGCGGACCACTTCACCGGCTACGGCGCCCGGCAGGTGCTGGACGCCCACCCGGCCCGCCTCGCCGACCTCCTGATGGACCGCAAACGACGGCACCTGGTCCGCCCGGTGGCGGCCCTCGCGAAGGCCGACGGCTCGGTGATGGTCCCCGCGCGCGTGTACGGCGCCGCCCGCAAGCTCGCCCGTACGCCCTACCGCGCCGGCATAGAGCATCTGTCCGACCGCCTGATGCAGCGCAGGTTCGACGAGCCCGGCGGCGCGGTGGGGGCCTCGCTGGCCGCACTCACCTGGGCGAGACCGGGCCCGGCGGCACGCTGGCTGACCGGTGAGGCGCTCGCTGAAGTATCGGTTCGCCTCAACTGGGCGACGGACCGCGCGGGCGCCGGCGTGGGCCCCGGCCAACGCCCCGGCGACTTCCGCGCGCGTGCGGCACTGGCCCGCCAGGCGGCGGACGTACGCGTCCTGGAACAGGCCGCGGAGATCCGCTTCCAGCGCCTCCACACACCGTTCCTGGACAACCAGGTCGTACGCGCGTGCAGGGCCCTCCCGGAAGCCTTGCGCGTCCAGCCCGGCGCCAGGGCGTCCATCCTCCGTACGGTCCTGGAAGGCGCCGGCGTCGCGGACCTGCCCCCCGGCTGGGGCGCCCCGTCCCAGGCGTCGGCGAACGCGGCGTCACGGACGGGCCTGCGGGTGTCGGCGGCACACCTGATGACCCTGTTCGACACCCCGCTGCTGGCGGAGGCGGGCCTGGTCGAGGCGCGAGTCGTCCGCAAGGCGATCAGAGCGACGGCGGAAGGCGAACCCCTCCCCCTGGACGGCCTGGCAGACCTGGTCTCCCTGGAGGTCTGGCTACGCCGCCTACTCTCCCGCAGAGGCACCTGCTGGACAGGCACCCCGGCCCGCCAACGAGCGGTACCGGCGGGAATCCGCCCACAAAGGGGCGCATTGGGCGCGGGCGCCCCAACCAGCCCGTCCGGCGTTTGAGGACGAGACAGGCCCGAACCTCCAGTTCCGGCCCGCATTTCAGCCCGTCCGGCGTTTGAGGACGAGGCCCGTTCAGGGCCGAAAGCGGGGGTCTGGGGGCGGCAGCCCCCAGTGATGGGACGGGTAGGGGCGGCGGGGGCGAAAACACCCAACCACCCCCCCCTCACCGACACATGAACCGGGACTCCGCCCAGTCCGCAAGCGCCACCGAGTCAAACGCCGAATGCGGTTCCACGACCAGGCGAATCGTCTTACGCCCGGTCAGATCGACATGAACAGGCACGGCCCCCTGCCCACCCTGAACCACCTCGGACCGCCAAACACGCTCCCCATCGGCAAACACCGAGAACCGAACCGCACCAAGCCCGAGCGTCAGATCGTCAACCCCCACCAGCGCGTCATACGAGACGCACTCCCGATTGAGATCGATGGTGACCGACGACTCCCCGTGAACGGTCACCCCGTGCTCGTACTGCTTGTCCGCGATCGACACCCCCCACCGCTGCCACACCCAACTGCTCTCACCGAGCCGCATCTCAGGTTTGGTGCCATCACCGAGAACGCCGTACCGCAGCTCGTTCCACTGAAAGTCGGCAGGGGCGGGCGGCGGCAGAGTCGGAGTCGGACTAGGGACGGGCGCCGGGGGCGGGGGCGAAGACGGCGTCGGCGTAGGACTCGGGGACGTCTTCGGAGCGGGCGCAAGGGTCGGTGCCGGGGACGGTGTAGGAGTCGGCGTGGGCCTGGGACTGGAACCGGGACTGAAGGCCGGCTTGGGCACCAAAGCCGGCACCACCGCAGGCGGCGCCGCTACGGCCCCCTCCTCAGGCGGAGCAGGGCGCGGCGGCGCAGCCGGCGGCGTAGGCACCCCCGGCCGCACCACCGGCGCGGACGCCGGCCCCGACGGCCGCGCAACCGACTGCTTCGAAACCTCATCCCCCGCCACCGCGAACACCACCACCGCGATCCCCACAGCGACAACCCCCGCCGCGATCCCCGCCTTCACCGGCGCCCCCAGCCCCTCCGAGACCGCCGCGCCACCACCACCCCCACCGGACGACGACGAACCGCCCGCCGCTGCCGCCGCCGCCCCGCCGACACCCACCGCTCCCGCTCCGGCGCCCCCGGCGACCAGCGCGGCCACCTTGGCGTACCCGGCGGCGCCGAACCAGCCGATGACCGCGATCGGCACGACGGCGGGGATACCGCTCGCGACCTCCTTGATCTGGCCCGCGGCCAGCCGGCACTTGGCGCACTCCTCCAGGTGCTTGCGCAGCCCCCGTTCGGCCCGGGTGCGCAGCCCCCCGCGCGCGTACGCGCCGAGCCGGTCGGCGTACCGGGAGCACTCCTCGTCGGTGACGAGCGTCGCGCTGACGTGGGCCTGGAGGTAGGCCTGCTTGAGTCCTTCCCGGGCCCGGCTGGCGAGCACGCGCGTGCCGTTGGCGTCGAGCCCGAACAGGGTGGCGACCTCGCTCGGCGACTCGTCCTCGACCTCGGTGTGCCACAGCACGGCCTGCCACCGCTCGGGCAGCGACCGGAACGCCTGCATGGCCATGGACCGCTCGGCCTCGTGCATCGCGCGCACGTCGGCGCCCAGGTCCAGGGTGTCGTTGTCGGCGGACAGCGCGGACATCTCCGAGCCGCGCGCGGCCTGCGTGGCGAACACCGCGAAGTCGTCGACCAGTTGCTCACGCTTCGCCGACGTCGTCCAGTTCGCGGCGACCCGGCGGACGGTGGTGAGCAGATAGGCACGTACGGCGTACTCCGGGCCGGAGCCGCCGCGTACCGCCTGGAGCATGCGGGCGAAGACCTCGGCGGTGAGGTCGTCTGCGGTGTGGCCGTCACGGCAGCACGTGCGCGCGTACCGGCGTACGGCGTCGGCGTGGCGCCGGTACAGCTCCTCGTACGCCGTGTCGTCGCCCGAGCGCATCCGCCCGATCAGGTCGGTGTCGGACGGCGGCAGCTCGATGGGCGGCGGCAGCACACCACCATCACGCTGCGCCGGGACGGTGCTCTCCGAACCGTCCAGCGAGCCGCCCAGATACTGGACGCCTCCATGAACGGTGCCCTGCGCGCCGCCCGGCCCGCCCTGGTTCGGCACCTGCGGCGAGGCCGGCCCGCCGACCGCCTCCGCGTCACCCGGTGACTCGTCCCGCCCGTCAACGCTCATCGCGGAAAGCCCCTGCCGCCTGCACAGCTGCCAGCACATCGAGTCCCGAACACCGGGCCAGAGTCCCATATTGGCTTTTGTTCAGGGAGTCCCCGACGAACCAACCACTCGTCCGTGGGGACTTCCCGCAACGAGGTACCAGCGTTCACCCGAACGGGGAACACCCGACCGACACCTACGTGAACGACCTGAACGTCATACGGGTCGCGACCGCAGCCCCTCCAGCAGGATGTCCAGCAGCCGCGAAGAGGCCGCCGCCTGCTGAGCGGCGTCCGGCAGCGAGGGTGCCGCCGTCGCGATCACCAGCAGTACGTCCGACACCGACACGTCCGGCCGCAGCGCACCCGCCTCGCGCGCCCGCTCCACGAGCCGGCCCACCACGTCGAGCAGCGCCGCCGCACCCGGGTCGTCCGCCACCGCGGCCGCCGTGGCGTCGTCGGACACCAGCCGCAGCTCCCCGGTGGTGAAACCGGCACCCGCAGGCTGCGTCCGCTGCTGCGGCACCCGTGCCTCGTCGAGGCCGAGGTCACCCGAGCCGCCCGAGACATCGGAAACGTCGTCGTCGCTGACGCCGACCCGCAGTATCTGCGGCGGCAGCAGCCGTCCGGCGCCCGAGGCCACCGACGTCCGCAGGAAGCGCGACAGCGCCGACCACGGCTCGTCCTCCTGCCCGAGCGCCGCACGGGCCTGGTCGGTCAGCCGGGAGGTCTCCTCCTCGGCTATCCGCCGGACCAGGACGTCCTTGCTCGGGAAGCGCCGGTACACCGTGCCGACACCCACCCGCGCACGCCGTGCCACGTCCTCCATCGGCGCGCCGTACCCCAGCTCGCCGAAGACCTCACGTGCCGCACGCAGTACATGTTCCAGATTGCGCTGTGCGTCCACCCGCAGCGGCGCCGTACGCGATGAGTCACCGCGTCCGTTGCCCGCCGCCGCTCCTACCGGTCCGCCTGGTGCGATGGCTGACGCGGATGACCAACGAGAATCCTGAATGTGCATAATGTTCCCCCGGTAATGACGTCTCCCCCCGGAGACTCCCCGCCATTGGCAGCCGGAGCGTACGGAACCAGCACTGAGCCACGGGCCCACCCGTCGCGGAGCGGACCCGAAAGAGCGCATCCCCCTACACCCCGTCGACCTAAGAACATAGTTGAGCGAGGGTCAATTCAGAAGGGGCGCGTTCCGCACGGGGGGCCGCCCGATCGGAGTAGGTGTCGGTTACGTCCCGGATGCACCCCCTCCTGTTACCCGTCTCACACCCGCTGACCTGCGGTCCTGCCCCGAGCGGCGACGATTCGGGCAACGTTGCGGCCCACCGCCCGCCGGTCACACAAATTGTCGGGCCTGTGGACAAACGCGAGCGCTGGGTGCGTCATGGGATGGTGAAGGAACGTGCGCGCATTCTCGTTGTCGGCGGCGGTTACGTCGGGATGTACACGGCCCTGCGCCTCCAGCGGAAGCTCCAGCAGGAGCTGAAACGGGGCCAGGTCGACATCACAGTCGTCACTCCGGACCCGTACATGACTTATCAACCGTTCCTCCCGGAGGCGGCCGCGGGCTCCATCTCACCCCGCCATGTCGTCGTACCGCTGCGCCGGGTCCTCGACCGCTGCCGGATCGTCGTCGGCGAGGTCACCGCGATCGACCACGCCAAACGCACCGCGACCGTCACCACCCTCGCCACCGCGGAGGAGGGAACGGGCGCCCAGCAACTGACGTACGACGAACTCGTCCTGGCCCCCGGCTCGGTCTCCCGCACCCTGCCGATCCCCGGCCTCGCCGAACACGCCATCGGTTTCAAGACGGTCGAAGAGGCCATCGGCCTGCGCAACCACGTCATCGAACAGATGGACATCGCCTCCTCCACCCGCGACCCCGCGATCCGTGACGCCGCCCTGACCTTCGTCTTCGTGGGCGGCGGCTACGCGGGCGTCGAGGCGCTCGGCGAGCTCGAGGACATGGCCCGCTACGCCGCGCGGTACTACCACAACGTCAAGGCCGAGGACATGAAGTGGATCCTCGTCGAGGCCTCGGGCCGCATCCTGCCCGAGGTCGGCGAGGAGATGGGCAAGTACACGGTCACGCAGCTGCGCCGCCGCAACATCGACGTACGCCTGGAGACCCGCCTCGACTCCTGCGCGGACCGCGTCGCCGTCCTCAGCGACGGCGCCCGCTTCCCCACCCGTACGGTCGTGTGGACCGCCGGCGTCAAACCCCACCCCCTGCTCGCCGCGACCGACCTCCCGCTGAACGAGCGCGGACGCCTCAGGTGCACCGCCGAGCTGCGGATCGAGGGCACCACGCACGCGTGGGCGGCGGGAGACGCCGCGGCCGTCCCCGACGTCACGGCCGCGGAACCCGGCAAGGAGACGGCCCCCAACGCCCAGCACGCGGTCCGCCAGGCCAAGGTCCTCGGCGACAACGTCGCCCACTCCCTGCGGGGCGAACCGCTCGAAACGTACTCCCACAAATACGTCGGTTCAGTAGCCTCCCTGGGACTCCACAAGGGCGTCGCACACGTCTACGGGCGCAAGCTGAAGGGCTACCCGGCCTGGTTCATGCACCGCGTCTACCACCTGAGCCGGGTGCCCACCTTCAACCGCAAGGCCCGGGTGCTCGCCGAATGGACCCTGTCGGGCCTCTTCAAGAGGGAGATCGTTTCCCTGGGTTCACTCGAACATCCCCGTGCGGAGTTCGAACTCGCGGCCGGTGGAAAGACTTCCCAGAACCCGAACCAGAAACCGAACCAGGACCCGAAGGGGTCGTCCTGACCCGATTCAGGAACTCCGCCGACGCGGCCGACGTCTGAAGGATGTCGGCCCGCTCGACCGCCCTGCCAGACTAACTCCACGTCCTCGCCGCACATCCCTTCTCCAGCTACCTTCTCTACCCACGAGGCTTTCCGTAAGTGCTCAATCTCCCGGGGGACACCCCCCGTACCTCCGGCCGACCCGCTGCCGGCCTGTGCCGACAAACACGAGGCAAGGATTCGTGAACTTCACGCGCTGGAGCGCCCGACTTCCCGGAACGCAGCGCCGCGCCGCAGCGCGGACCGATCACACGATCACTCCGGACCGGCTGCCGGACCGGCTCGGCGAGAGCTCCGGCTCGGGCCCCGGCTCCGTCCCCGCCGCCCGCGCCGAGCAGCTCACCGACGGGACGCCCTGCGCTCCCGCGGTCGACGACCTGCCCACCCGCGAGGTCCTCGACCGCATCCCGGCCCTGGTCGCCCTCGTCCACGGCGCCGACCACCGCATCGCGTACGTCAACGACGCCTACACGGCGGCCTTCGGCGTACGCCCCGAGGGCGCCCCCGCGCGCGACGCGGCCCCCGAACTCGACGAACTGGGCCTGCTGCCCCTCCTGGACCAGGTCCTGCGCAGTTCCAAGCCCCGCACGGTCAAGTCCCGCAAGGCGCCCAGCGGGCGCTCGTACACCGTCACCTGCACCCCGATCGAGGTGACGGCCACTCCCGAAGGGAGTGGCGGGGTCCTCATCTTCGCCGCCGACGTCACCGACCACGCCGAGGCCGCCGAACGCCTGCGCGCCAGCGAACGCAGCCAGCGCGAGACCGCGGTGACCCTCCAGCGCTCCCTCCTCCCCCAGGAACTCGAGGAACCGGACGACCTCCGCGTGGCCGCCGTCTACCACCCCGGCGGCACGGAAGCGGCGGTGGGCGGCGACTGGTACGACGTCATCACCCTCGGCGGCGGCCGCACAGCCCTCGTCATCGGCGACGTCATGGGCCGAGGAGTGCGCGCGGCAGCGGTCATGGGCCAGCTCCGTACGGCGGTCCGCGCGTACGCCCGCCTCGACCTCCCCCCGCACGAGGTCCTCCAGCTCCTCGACGGCCTCGCCGCGGAGATCGACGCCAACCAGATCGCCACCTGCGTGTACGCCGTCCACGACCCCAACGAAGGCAAACTGGTGTACGCCTCCGCGGGCCACCTCCCGATCCTGGTCCGCGACGAGAGCGGGGTCGTCCAACGGGCCGACGAACCCACCGGCCCACCCCTCGGCACGGGCGACTGGATGCACGCCTCGGGCTCGATCCCGCTGACCCCGGGCTCCACAGCGGTCCTCTACACCGACGGCCTGGTGGAACGCCGCAACGAGGACCTGGACGAGGGCATCGCCTCCCTGGAACGGGCCCTCTCCGGCGCCACGGGCAGCCCCCAGGTCGTCTGCGACCGACTGGTCCGCTCGGCCGGCGTCACCGCGGACCACGACGACGACGTGGCGGTCCTGGTCCTCCAGCACCCGGCCCGCACCGGCCCCGACGGCGACCTGTTCCGCAACGCCGCCCTGGAACTCCTCGGTGGCATCGAAGCGGCCCCACGCGCGCGTGCGTTCGCCTCCGGCGTCCTGACGAGCTGGCGCTTCCCCACCGAACTGCACGACGTGGGCGTCCTGGCGGCCAGCGAACTCGTCGCGAACTCCCTCCAGCACGGCACACCCCCGATGCGCCTGCGCCTGCGCCGCACCGACCGCCGCCTCATCGTCGAGGTGACGGACGGCGACGACCACCTCCCCCTGCGCCGCACGGCGGAACCCGGCGACGAATCGGGCCGGGGCATCGCCATCGTCGCGACGGTCGCCACCAGCTGGGGCGCCCGCCGGACCCCGGGCGGCGGAAAGGCGGTGTGGTGCGAGTTCGTACTGCCGGGCGCCAAATGACGGAACCCCGGCCGCGCGTCCCCTAGGCGAACCCTCAACCGCCTGCTAGTAGCTCCTGCATGGCAGATCTCACAGGTTTCCCCCTCAAAGACACCGCCACCCACACCGCCACGGAGCACTACGAGCGCTACAGCGCCCTGATGATGGCGCCCTTCGTCACCGAGGTCGTCGAGGCCGCCGACCTCTTCCCGGGCGCCCAGGTCCTCGACCTGGCCTGCGGCACCGGCTTCGTCGCCCGTGCGGCCGCCGCCCAGGTCGGCCCCACCGGCCACGTGGCCGCCGCCGACCTCCTGGAGGACATGCTCAGAACCGCCGCGCGCAACGCACCCCGGATGTACCCGGACATCGAGTTCACCCAAGCCCCGGCGGACAAACTCCCGTACCCGGACGACTCGTTCGACGTGGTCCTGTGCCAACAGGGCGTCCAGTTCTTCCCCGACCTGGAAGCCGCGTTCGCCGAAGCGGCCCGCGTCACCCGTACGGGCGGCCGTCTCGCCGTCACGTCCTGGACCCCGCCCGCGGACCGCACCCCGTACTTCGCCGCCCAGCTCAAGGCGGTCGACGAACACGGCGGCCCGGAGGCACAGGCCCGCTTCGCCACGTCCCTCTCCTGCCCCGCCGACCGCCTCACCGCCGCCCTGACCAGCGCCGGCTTCCACGACATCACGACCCGCGAGGTGACCTTCGCGATCGCCTTCCCGGACCTCGCGGACTTCGTCACGGGCCACCTGGCGGCCGTCCCCTGGGGCCAGTCGATCGAGGAGGCGGGCGGCCCGGCCCGATTCACCGAGGCCGCGGAAACGATCCGCGAGGCCCTGTCCCCCCACACGAACCCCGACGGCTCGGCCACCCTCCCCTTCACCTCGACCCTGGCCACAGCCACCCGCTGACAAGCAGAGGCCGCCGCCCGTGCCTACTACTACGTAGTAGGCACCGCGGACTCCACCGGAGCCCCACCCTGCGCGACCACCCGACTCCGCCGCACCAGAGAGGGCTGATTCTGTACGGGAGTCAGCTGCCGTCCCAGCCGTACGGCGAGCACGCTGATCCCCAGCGAGAACAGCAGGAACATCACGATGTACGGCCCGTGCAGCGAGGCCCCGAGCGGCCCGCCCACCGCCGGACCGACCGCCAGCGCGAGCTGCTTCACCAGGGCGAACGCCGAGTTGTACTGCCCCGCCAGCCCGGCCGGCGCCAGATCGGCAACCAGGGGCGCGACGGTCGGCGACAGCATGGCTTCCCCGAGCCCGAACAGCGCGTACGTCGACACGAACGCGGCGGTCGCCATGGCCTGGCTGCCGTGCCCCAGCCCCGCATACCCGGCCACGCCCCACGCCACGGCCCACAGGATCCCCACGGCCGCGATCACCCGGGACCGCTTCTGCCGCTCGACGAACCTGAGCACCGCGAACTGCGCGACCACGATCACCGCGGTGTTCGCCGCCAGCGCCGAACCGAGCGCGGACGTCGAAATCCCGGCCGCCTCGACCCCGTACGCACTCAGCCCGGACTCGAACTGCCCGTAACAGGCGAAGAAGAGTACGAAGCCCAGCACCAGCAGCTGCACCATCGCCCGGTTCTCGAGCAGCTGCTTCCAGCTGCCCCTGGCCTGAGCCGGAGCACCGTCGATCCTCGGTGAACGAGGCAGCCGCACCGTCGCCATGATCACGGCGAGCAGCAGGAACATCGCCGCCTCGATGGAGAACAGAAGAGTGAAGGAGCCGACCCGGCTCGTGTCCACGAGATGCCCACCGATGAGCCCACCGACGCCGAGCCCCAAGTTCTGCAGAAAGAACTGGGTGGCGAACGCCCGGGACCGGGTCTCCGCCGACGACACGTCCACGATCATCGTCGCGAGCGCCGGCTGCATCACGGCCTGCCCGGCCCCCAGCGCCACAGCGGCCAGGAGTACGGCGGTCGCGTTGGCGGCGAGCCCGAGGCCCAGCGCGCCGACAGCCGCGGTGACCAGGGCGACGAGCAGCACCGGCAGCGGGCCGCGCCGGACGATGGCCCGCCCGGCGAACGGCAGCACGATCAGCGCCGCCACGGCGAAGACGGCGAGCACGAGACCCGCCGTCATGGCTCCCAGTCCCCGTACCTGCGCCACATAGACGTACAGGTAGGGGACGGTGAAGCCGAGCCCGAACGCGCTGAGTGCGTTGCCCACATGGATCCGGCGCATCTCCGCGCCCATCGCCCTGGTCACTTTCACCTGTCCTTGATCGAGAAGTCCTACGCGAACCGAAGGGGTTAGACATGAAGACTTCGAAGCTAAAATTGAGATTTGAACAATACACCTCGAAGTACTTCGACACCAAGCGGTCGCATGGGACACTGCGTTCATGGGTGACACCACCGCCGTCGGCGAGCCGACGCTCGATGAGCAGATCGCCGCCTACCAGCGCGAGTTCAGAGACCTGGACCCCCAGGTCGAGAAGATCGTCGCGGCCCTCGGGCGACTGAACCGCCGTATGAACGTCGCGTACGGACGCCAGACCGCGACGCTCGGCATGAGCAACGCCGAGTGGGAGGTCCTCAAGGCGCTGGTGCTCTCCGGTGCCCCGTACCGCCTGGGCCCGAGCGACCTGGCGAAGCGGCTGGGCCTGACGCCGGCCGCGATGACCCATCGGATCGACCGGATGGTGGGGGAGGGTCTGGTCACCAGGGAGCGCGACGAGTCCAACCGGGTCCGCGTGATCGTGGGACTGACGAACGAGGGCCGCGAGAAGTGGCTGGAAGCCATGCGCCTGGCCACTGTCTTCGAGGAGGACCTCCTCCAGGACCTCTCCCGGGAGGAACGCGCGAGTCTCGGCGACGTCCTCACCCGTCTTCTGCGCCGGGTGGAGCACTCGCAGCCGGACGCCGGCGGACGCCTCAGCGACCTCGACTAAAGATCTTGACAGGGCGAGACAGGGGATGCTTGACATCCCCCTCCCCGATCCGTAGAGTTCTTCGGGTTGCCACGGGGCCGTAACGGTTCTGCGGCAGCACCTCCGCCGCAGCAGCGGCAAACCAAACCATCAGAACGATCTCCCATCCGGGGTGATTTCGGTGTGCCCGAATTCAATTCGAATGAGGCTCGATGGAGCTCAGCGGCCCGATTGGGAATCGCCGAGAGGATCGGCTAAGGTTTGAGACGTCGGAACGGCCCAACAGCCGGGAAGACAAGCCCCACTGACTGGGAATCAGGCCCGAAAGGATCTGATAGAGTCGGACTCGCCGGAAAGGGAAACGCGAAAGCGGAAACCTGGAAAGCACCGAGGAAATCGGATCGGGAAACGGTCTGATAGAGTCGGAAACGCAAGACAGCAAGAACCGAAGGGAAAAGCCCGGAGGAAAGCCCGAGAGGGTGAGTACGAAGGAAGCGTCCGTTCCTTG
>NZ_JBEYVP010000032.1:0-36540 GCF_040644035.1 Streptomyces sp. NPDC047042
GGTTTCTACCCCCCGGGCCCCGGCCGGGGCGGGGCCTCTTGGGCGGCCTCGACTCCCCCCCGCCCCCCGCCCCCCGCGCGCCCCCCCCCCCCCGGGGCGGCGCCGCCCCCCCCCGCCCCCCCCAACGCTGTCCGCCTCCCGCCCGGGTGATATTTGCAAAAGTGCATCAGCGTAGGTGTGAACTGTGCGAGTGACGTGCGTCAGGCCCCAGGGACAGGCCTCGACGGATCAGCCTCGCTTCAGGCGTACCGCCACCGTCTCGCTGACGGTCACGGCCTGGTCGTAGTCCGGGTCCGTCGCCGTCGCGCGGGCCTCGACCTCCACGTCGCCGCGCTGGAAGGGGATGTCGCCGGTGGGTACGGCCGTCGCGGTCCAGGGCGCCGGAGCGCCCGGTGTGCAGGACACCGACCCGCTGAAGGAGCCGCGGATGAGCCGCTGGCTCTTCACCTGCGTGACGTCGCCCCAGACGTCCACCTTCACCGGCTTGTTGCAGCTCACCGTCCCGTGCAGGGTCGCCTTTCCGTTCAGGGTGCTCGCGGTGCCCTTCAGGGCCACGGCGAGACCGAGGTCGAGTTCGGCCGGCGGCTCCGGGTTGTTGATGTGGATCTCCCCGCGCGCCGCGGGGGTGCTTCCCTCGCAGTGCTGCTCGAAGACGGCGTCCAGCTTCTTCACGTAACCCTGAGGGCCGAACTGCACGTCGGAGATGGTGAATTCGCCGGTGAGCGTGTTGCAGCCCCGCCCGTTTCCGCTGAGGTCCAGTCCCGGCTGGGCCGGCTCGTTGAACGGGTGCCGGGTGGCGCCGGTGTACGTACCCGGTGCGAGGGTCTTGCCGGCGGGCGCCGCGAGATCCAGGGACCACCAGTCGCCGTTCGCCCCGTCGAGCCAGAAATGGACCGAGTTGTGGGCGTTGTCGGCGGAGATGTTCAGTCGGTCCTGAGCCGTCGTCGAGTAGGCGTAGGACCGACCACCGCTGGGCCAGTCGCCCTCGTCGCCGCTGAAGGCGAAGGATCCTTCGGTGACGGGCAGAGCGTACGCGTCGGTGCCTGACACCAGACCGGTGGTGCCGGTTGCCATGCTCAGCGCCAGTACGAGGACGGCCGTGGCACGGGCCAGGACACGTTTGGGCGTGCCGAGTCTCATTGATTCCCCCTGAGGATGAAGTACTCGTTTGCTTGCGCGACCGTTCTTCATGCGTCAGATGAGTGAGTCTGCCAACCATGAGTACCTGCGGCAACCATGTTTCAGGCGACGGCAGTTGTGGTTTCGGCCAACACATGGGGGAGCTGATGCGACGCGGCGCGGAGTAATGCGGTCGGGCAGGGGCACACGAAAGTGGTTCGCTCGATGAGGAGGGAGCCCATGTCCAGCGCCACCGCTCCGGCCGGCACCGGCCGCACCATCACCAGCTCGATCCCTGCCCGCCT
This sequence comes from Streptomyces sp. NPDC047042, assembly GCF_040644035.1. Classification (NCBI taxonomy): domain Bacteria; kingdom Bacillati; phylum Actinomycetota; class Actinomycetes; order Kitasatosporales; family Streptomycetaceae; genus Streptomyces; species Streptomyces sp. NPDC047042. The sequence goes on from NZ_JBEYVP010000032.1 coordinate 1,425, forward strand.
CGACCGTCTCCCGTGGTCACGCTGGCACTGGACGATCGTGATCGGTCTCGGCACCGTATGGATCCTCGACGGCCTGGAGGTCACGGTCGTCGGCAACATCTCCTCCCGGCTCTCGGAGCCCGGCAGCGGGCTGCCGATCACCTCCGGTCAGATCACCGGGATCGCGGCCGCCCTGTACGTGGCCGGTGCCTGTGTCGGCGCCCTCTTCTGGGGCCGCATGACCGACCGCTTCGGCCGCAAGAAGCTGTTCATGATCACCCTGGCGGTCTATCTGGCCGCCACCGCGCTGACCGCGGTGTCCTTCTCGACCTGGTGGTTCTTCGCGTTCCGCTTCCTCACCGGCTTCGGCATCGGAGGGGAGTACGCGGCCATCAACTCCGCGATCGACGAACTCATCCCGTCGTTCTACCGAGGGCGCGTCGACCTCGTCATCAACGGCAGCTTCTGGATCGGCGCGGTCGGCGGTTCACTGCTGTCGATCGTCGCGCTGAACACGGACATCCTGCCGAAGGACGTCGGCTGGCGGCTGACCTTCGCCCTGGGCGTGGTGCTGGGCCTGGTCATCATCGTCGTACGACGGCACGTCCCCGAGAGTCCACGCTGGCTGCTGATCCACGGCAGGGAACGCGAGGCGGAGGAGATCGTCTCCGCCATCGAACGGAAGGTCGAGGCCGAGAAGGGCGAACCGCTGCCGGAGCCCGAGAACGAGATCACCATCCAGCAGCGCGAAGCCGTCGGCTTCGGCGAGATCGCCCGCACCGTCTTCGCGACCTACCGCAAGCGCAGCGTCCTCGGCTTCTCCCTGTTCATCGGGCAGGCGTTCCTCTACAACGCGATCACCTTCGGCTTCGGCGCGATCCTGACGACGTTCTTCGACGTCCCGAGCGGCAACACGGGCTACTACTTCGCCGTGATCGCGGTCGGCAACTTCTTCGGCCCGCTGCTGCTCGGCAAGCTGTTCGACACGGTGGGGCGGCGGGTGATGATCTCCTCGACCTACCTGCTCTCGGGCGTGCTGCTGTTCGGTACAGCCTGGCTCTTCGACCGCGGCTCACTCACCGCGACCACACTGACGGCCTGCTGGTGCGCGGTGCTGTTCTTCGCCTCGGCCGGCGCCTCCAGCGCGTACCTGACCGTCTCCGAGATCTTCCCGATGGAGACGCGGGCCATGTCCATCGCCTTCTTCTACGCCATCGGCACCGCCGCGGGTGGCATCACGGGCCCGCTGGTCTTCGCGGACCTCACGTCGTCCGGCGTGGTCGGGGACACGGTGCTCGCCTTCCAGATCGGCGCCGGCCTGATGTGCGCGGCCGGAATCGTCGCCGCGTTCCTCGCGGTGAACGCGGAACGCCGCTCGCTGGAGGACATCGCGAGGCCACTGTCGGCGGTCGCGTCGGCCTCGGCGAAGGTCAAGCACAGGGTGACCGGCAGGGCGCCGGGCCGGGCTTGAGAGCATCCTGTGCCTGGGCATCCGGCAATCGGCCCCTGTCTTCGTGAACCCCCTGATGCTCCACGACCCCGCTGGTTCTCGGGGCGTTCCCGGCCCCAGGTGCTGAACCAGCGTCAAGGACGACGGCATCTCGGCGTTCGGCAGGCGCAAGTGTTCACCGGGGTGTCGGAGCGATTCCGCCCAGGCGGTCGGTGAGGGCCTGCGTCGTCTGGATGACCTGTCTGCCGATTTCTTCGACGCGGTCGTGCGTCACACGGGAGGCCGGGCCGGAGATGCTGACCGCGGTGACGACGGCTCCGCTGTGGTCGAAAGCCGGTGCGGCCACGCAGCGGATGTCGAGTTCGTTCTCCACGTCGTCGATGGCGTAGCCGCGCTCGCGGATGCGGGCGAGTTCGGCGTGCAGTTGCTCGGGCGAGGTGATGGTGGCCGGTGTGCGGGCGGGCATGCCGGCCGCTATCACCTTGGCGACGACATCGTCGGGTGCGTGAGCGAGGAAGGCCTTTCCGGTGGCCGTGCAGTAGGCCGGCTGGCGCCCGCCGACCCTGGAGTGCATACGGACGGCCTGGGGGCTCTCGAATTTGTCGATGTAGACGATCTCGGGGGGGTCGAAGCTGACCAGGTGCACCGCTTCGCGCGCGTCGTGGGCGAGCTGGTGCAGCAGCGGCGACGCGACGCGGCGGATGTCGAGACGCTCCAGGTAGAGCTGTCCGAGCAGGGCGTTCTGCGGCCCGAGCCGGTAGTGGCCGCTTTCGGCGTCCTGGTCGACCAGCCGTGTCTCGCGCAGCGGGCCGACGAGCCGCAGGACGGTGGATTTGCTCAGCTGGAGCCCCGTGGCGAGGTCGGTGAGCGAGGTCCCCTGCGGATGGCCGTCATCTTCTGCCAGGTACATCAGGATGCTCAGCGCACGCCGCAGGGACGACGAGGAGTTGCGACGGGCCCCGGGTGCATCAGGGCTCAGGTTCGCGCTGTCGGGCGAAGGCACGCCGGTTCCTCCTGCTGAGTGCGTTGCGAGGGCGATCAGCCCCTGCGGGCCCGCAGCGGGAGCCCGACCGACACCCTACCGTACTGCATAGCAAAACGAAATGTCACATGTTGAAATCGGTCATTGACGACTATGGGGCGCCGGGCTAGCTTCTCCCCAGCACTATGCGAAATGAGATTTTGCATAGCAGAACATGACTGGCGATCGATGGCGATCACCCCCTTCTTCAGCCGTCCCGGCTCACCCCCAAACCCTCCCGGAAGGGAATGCACGGCATGAGATTTCGTCACGGTACCCGCAATCTGATGGCGATTTGTATCGGTGTGACCGCTGTCGCATCGCTGGCCGCCTGCACCTCCAGCAGCGGCACCGCGACTGCGGGCCAGCAGTCCTCGACACTCCAGGAAGTCGTCAAGCGCGGCACCCTCAACGTCGCCAGCTGTCTGACGTTCCCGCCGTTCGGCTCCATGGACAAGAACAACAAGCCGCAGGGCTTCGACGTCGACGTCGCCACCGCAATGGCCACCGCGCTCGGCGTCAAGGTCCACATCGTCGACACCACGTCCGCCAACCGCATCCCCAACCTGCAGACCAAGAAGGTCGACGCGGTGGTCTGCAACTTCACCACCACCGCCGAGCGGGCGAAGCAGGTCGCCTTCAGCGACCCCTACATCGTGGCGGGCGAGGTGATGCTGGTGAAGAAGTCCAGCGGCATCTCCACTATCAAGGACCTCTCGGGCAAGACCGTCGCCGTGACCAAGGGTTCCACCAACGGCGACGCGGTCAAGGCCGGCAACCCCAAGGCGAAGATCCAGGAGTACGACACCTCCTCCGCCGCCGTGCTCGCCGTCAAGCAGGGCCAGGCCGACGCCATGGTCGAGGACTCCAACTTCCTCAACTACCAGGCCAAGCAGGATTCCTCCCTCAAGGTCACCAAGGACTCCGTCGTGCCGCTGGAGTACAACGGCATCGGCGTTCCGCTGGGCGACGCCACCTGGCTGCAGTGGGTCAACACCTGGCTGCGGGACTTCAACACCTCCGGACAGGCAGGCGCCCTCTACAAGAAGTGGTTCGGCGTCGACCGCGTCTTCCCGCTCAACCCGTCCTACTGAGTCCCGGCCGGGCGGCGGCCCTCTGCCGCCGCCCCAGGGGAGGAGTCCCATGTTTGTCGACTGGAGCTACGCCCTCCGGGACTGGCCCACCTATCTCGACGCGGCCTGGCTGTCGCTGAAGCTCTCACTCGAAGCCTTCGCGCTCGCCTTCGTCCTCGGACTGCTCGGCGCGCAGGCCCGCAGATCGCGCTACGCGGTCCTGCGCGCCCCCGCCGCCGTCTACGTCGAGGTCATCCGCAACACCCCCGTGCTGCTGCAGATGTTCGTCGCCTACTTCGCGCTGCCTTCGGCCGGTCTGCGGCTGAGCCCGGTGCAGGCGGGTGTGCTCGCCCTCGGCGTGAACGTCGGCGCGTACCTCACCGAGATCTTCCGCGCCGGCATCCAGGCCGTGCCCCGCGGCCAGCGTGAGGCCGCCCGGGTACTGGCCCTGAGCCCGCTGCGGACCTTCGCGCACGTGGTGCTTCCGCAGGCCTTGCGCAACGTCTACCCGGCGGTGGTGAACCAGTTGGTCCAGATCATCCTGGGTTCGTCGCTGCTGTCCGCCATCTCCGTGCCCGAACTCACCGGCACCGCGATGGTCATCAACTCCCGCACCCTGCTGACGGTGCAGGTGTTCGGCATCGCCGCGGTGCTCTACCTGGTCCTCACCAACGCGGTCGTCCTCGTGGCGGGACTCATCGGGAAGGTCGCGTTCAGGCCTCCGCTGCGTCCGTCGGGGCGGCCCCGTCCCCTGAGCGCCGTCCGCCGTCTGCTGCCGGCGCGTCCCGCGCGTCCCGTCCAGAAGGAGGCCTGATGGACTGGTCGGTCATCTGGTCCAACCGTGAGCTGTACGTCTCCGGACTGTGGGCCACCGTCCTGCTGTCACTCGCCGCGATCGCCACCGGAACACTGCTCGGGCTGGTCGTCGCGGCCGTGCGCACCAGCCGCATCCCGGTCCTGGCCCAGCTCGCCCGGGGCTATCTGGAGGTCTTCCGCGGCACCCCGCTGCTGATCCAGATGCTCTTCCTCTACTTCGGCGCGGCCTACCTGGGCCTGGTGGGCATCACCGTCTTCGGTGCGGCGCTACTGGCCCTGACCCTCTATCAGGGTGCCTACATCGCGGAGATCTTCCGGGCCGGCATCGAGGCGGTGCCCCGCGGCCAGTGGGAGGCGGCACGGGTGCTGGGCCTGCCCCGCGTCCAGACGTTCGTCAGCGTCATCCTTCCCCAGACCCGGGCGATCGTCCTGCCCCCGCTGGTCGGCCAGTACCTCTCCCTGATCAAGGACACCTCGATCGCCGTGGTGATCGGCTACGTCGAGCTGGTCCGCCAGGGCCAGGCGGTCATCGACCGCGTGGGCGACCCGGCCACCTCCTACCTCGCCGTCTCCGTCCTGTACTTCGTTGTCTGCTACCCGCTGTCGCTGCTCGTGCGGCGCATGGAGCGAAAGGCTGTCACCGCATGATGATCACCGACCCCGCCGCCCAGCCCAAGGCGGTGACCACCTCGCGGATCTCGCTGTCCGGAGTGCACAAGCGCTTCGGCGAACTGGAGGTTCTCAAGGGCGTCGACATCGACGTCGAGCCGGGCGAGGTCGTCGTCCTGATCGGTGCCAGCGGCTCCGGCAAGAGCACCCTGCTGCGCATCATGTGCGACTTGGAGCGCGCGGACAGCGGCGAAGTGTGGGTGGGCGGTGTCCCGCTGCACGACCGCAAGCGCGCGCCTGAGATCTTCGGGCACGTCGGCATGGTCTTCCAGCAGTTCAACCTTTTCCCCCACAAGACCGCGCTGGGCAACGTCACGCTCGCCCTGCTGAAGGTCAGGAAGCTCTCCCGCGCTGAGGCAGAGGAGCGCGGCCGGGCCGCTCTGCAGCGGGTCGGGCTCGCCGACAAGGCCGACTCCTACCCCGCCCAGCTCTCCGGCGGCCAGCAGCAGCGCGTCGCCATCGCCCGCGCCCTGGCCATGGACCCCGCGATCATGTTCTTCGACGAACCCACCTCCGCCCTCGACCCCGAGCTCGTCGGCGAGGTCACCGGCGTCATGCGTTCCCTCGCCGAGGACGGCATGACCATGGTCGTCGTCACCCACGAGATGCGCTTCGCCAAGGACACCGCCGACCGGGTCGTGTTCATGGACGGCGGCGTGGTCCTCGAACAGGGCGCGCCCGAGCAGGTCTTCGGCAGTCCCGCCGAACAGCGCACCCAGCAGTTCCTGCACCGTGTCCTGGACACGTGAGAGGCATTCCTTCCTCCCGACACTTCTTGTGAAACCCGCAGAAGGAACCCTCGTGCTCATCCCATCCACCTCTCCCCGCGCGCCCTCCGGCTCCGAGTCCGGAGCCGACGTGGTGTGCATCGGGGAAACCATGGCCGTTCTCAGCCCCCCGGACGCCCGGCCGCTCGCGCACCAGAGAGCACTGGCGCTGGCCGTGGGTGGCGCGGAGTCCAATGTGGCCAGCGCGCTCGTCGTCCTGGGGCACAGCGCCGCCTGGCTGGGCCGCGTGGGCGACGACCCCCTCGGACGGCGCGTCCTGGAAGACCTGACCGCCCGTGGAGTCGATGTCTCCGCTGTCGAGACGGACCCGGTACGGCCGACCGGCGTCTACTTCAAGGACACCGGTCCCGAGGGAACCGGCACGTACTACTACCGCCGGGACTCCGCCGCAGCCGCCATGGACCCCGGCCTGGCGGACCTTCCGCTGCTGCACCGGGCCCGGGTGCTGCACCTCTCCGGCATCACCCCCGCACTCTCGGACAGCTGCGCCGAACTGGTCACCCGCATCATCTCCCGGCGGGCCGTCCCCGGCCCGGTCATCTCCTTCGACGTCAACTACCGCCCGGCGCTGTGGCGGCACCGCCCGTCAGAGGCCGCTCCCGTGCTGCTGGAACTGGCCCGCAGCGCGGATCTCGTGTTCGTCGGGCGCGACGAGGCCGAGACCTTGTGGGACACCCGCACGGCGCAAGAGGTCCGCGATCTGCTCGGCCCCGGCCCTGTACTGGTCGTCAAGGACGCCGGGCACGGAGCCACCGCGTATGACGCCGACGGCGAGGAAACCTTCGTCCCCACCCCCGCCGCCAGGGTCGTCGAACCCGTCGGAGCCGGTGACGCCTTCGCTGCCGGCTACCTCGCGGCATACCTGGAAGGCCGCACCCCGGCGAACGGACTGCGCCTGGGCCACCTCGTGGCCGCTGCGACGCTCAGCACCCGGGAGGACGTCCCGCCTGTCCTGACCCGCGACACGCTCGACCGCCACCTCGCACTCGACAACGCGGCCTGGTCCGCCCTGCGCCTGACCTGAGACCCCGCCATTCCCCCACAAGGAGCACCCACAATGAGCCAGACCGCCATCCCGACGAGCGAGATCCGTACCGACCAGGCCCCCGCACCGGCCTGGGTCTTCTCCCAGGGCGTGCGCAAGGGACCGATCCTGCAAGTCTCCGGCCAGGGACCCCAGGACCCGGCCACCGGCGCCTACCTCCACGAAGGCGACGTCAGGGCCCAGACCCGCCGCACCCTGGAGAACGTCCGCGCCATCCTCGAAGCAGGCGGCGCCCAGGTCTCCGACGTGGTGATGTTCCGCGTCTATCTGACACAGCGCGCGGACTTCCCCGCGATGAACGAGGTCTACGCCCAGTTCATCGAAGAGCACGTCAAGGACGGCCCGAAGCCGTGCCGCACCACGGTCTTCGTCGAACTCCCGCATGAAGTCATGCTCGTCGAGATCGACGCCCAGGCCGTCGTCGCCTGACGAACGGGACACACCAGCCCGTGGACGACGTATCCGCGCTGGAACACAACCTGCACACCATGGACACGGTGAGGACCTTCTTCTGATGACCGATCGAAAGCAGCAGGCCGCCTTGAGCTCCTCCCTCCTGCCCGCACTGTCCGCAGACCGCGTCATCGCAGTGATCAGGGCCCCCGAAATCCCCGACGCCGCAGCGCTCTGCGCCGCCCTCGCAGAAGGAGGGATCCGATGGGTCGAGTTCACCTTCACCACCCCTGGCCTCACCACCCACCTGCAGCGCGCCTCAGCACACAGCGGATCCCACATAGGCGCCGGCACGGTCATGACGGGCGCTCAGGCCCAGGCGGCGATTGACGCGGGAGCCACCTACCTGGTCACTCCCGGCTGCCGCCAGGAGGTCGCCGAGACCGCCGCCCGAGCGGGCATCCCCGTGGTCATGGGAGCGCTGACCCCGACGGAGGTCGCTCACGCCCTGGACCTCAACGCCGCCGCAGTGAAGATCTTCCCGGCCCATTCCCTGGGGCCCCGCTACTTCAAGGACCTGGCAGGCCCTTACCCCGGCATCCCCCTCGTGGCCTCCGGTGGTGTCAACAGCGCCAACGCCCCCCAGTTCCTGGACGCGGGAGCCCAGGCCGTATGCGCCGGCTCCGAGGTCGTGCCTGCTTCCGCCGTCGCCGCCGCCGACTGGTCCACCATCACCGAGCGCGCCAAGCGCTTCATGGAAGCGCTACTCGCATCAGACCCGCTTGCGTGAGAGGCGCCGGGGTCACGATCACGACGCCAGGAACTCCAGCGCCCGTGCCACGAAGTCGTCGTGGTACTGGAAGACTCCCGCGTGCCCGGCATCCGGGTAGAGCGGGACGAGTTCGCCGTGGGGCAGGCGTGCTGCCAGATCCAGGGTGTTGCGGCTGGGCACCATCCGGTCGTTCTCCCCGTTGGCCACGAGGACCGGTTGGCGGACGGCCGACAGGTCCGAAGGCGCCTGGCGGCCCCAGCGTTTGACGGCCTTCAGGTGGGCGCGGAGCGACGGCAGCGAGATGTCCTTGTCACGCTGGTGTGTGCGCTCCTTCAGCCGCGCCAGGAAGTCGCGTCCCGCCTGTCGGCCGTCCGCGGTGTCGGTGAAGAAAAGGGACAACTTGGGATCCTGGCGGGTCAACGCGCCTTTGAGCGTGGCTTGGATGGTGAGCGCGGGGACCTTGTCGATGCCGTCGCCCCCGGCGGGACCGGTGCCCGCGAGGATGACCTTGCGGACGAGGCGCGGCTCCTTGGCCGCGACGACCTGTGCGACGAAGCCGCCCATCGACAGCCCGAACAGATCGACCTGCTCGAACCCGAGTGCTCGGATGAACTGCACCGCGTCGCGGGCCATCCCCTCGATCGTGTCGGGCGTGGTACCGCCCGACGCGCCCACCCCGCGGTTGTCGAAGGCGATGACCCGGCGCTGGGCGGCGAGTCCGTCGACGACGCGCGGGTCCCAGTTGTCCAGGACCCCGGCCAGATGGACCAGGAGAACCAGCGGTACGCCGTCCCGGGGGCCGAGTTCCCGGTAGGCGAACTCGTCGCCGCCGACGGACACGGAGTGGGTGGTCGCGTTCTGGTACGACGCGGGCGACGAAGCGGAGTGGGCGGGGGAATTCCGCGGTGTGTTCATGTGCCGGTCCTTCGGATAGCGGGCCTAGGTCCTCGACGGTCTGGAGGGTCCGGCGCCGTCACGCCATGCTGACGACGACCTTGCCCGCCTTCGCGCGCCCCGCTTCGAGGTACTCCAGAGCCTCGCGCGTCGACGCGAAGGGGAAGACGGTGTCGACGACGGGCTGGATCGTGCCGGCCTCGAAAAGGGGGGTGAGTTCGCGCAGTTGGTCGCCGCTGGCCCTCATGAACAGGAACGAGTACGTCACGTCGCGGCGCCGTGCGCTTCGCCGGATACGAAGGCTCAGCGCGGACATCACCAGGCGGATGACGAAGTTGGTGCCCAGTTCCCTGCCGAGAGCGGCGTCGGGCGGGCCCGCGACACTGATGAGCTTCCCGCCGGGCTTGAGCACGTCCAGGGACTTCGCAAGCGTGTCGCCGCCCAGCGAGTCGAGGACGACGTCGTAGTCACTCAGGACAGTCTCGAACGCCTGCTTCTTGTAGTCGACCACGACGTCGGCGCCCAGGCGTTTCACCAGGTCGACGTTGGCCGTACTCGTGGTGGTCGCCACGTACGCGCCCAGGTGCTTGGCCAGTTGGACGGCGATGGTGCCGAGGCCGCCGGAACCGGCGTGGATGAGGACCTTCTGACCCGGCTTGACCTGTGCCCGCTCGACCAGCGCCTGCCACGAGGTCAGGGCCACCAGGGGGAGGGACGCCGCCTCCTCCATGGTCAGCGTGGCCGGCTTGATCGCCACGTCGTCCTGGTGCACCGCGATGAGCTCGGCGAACGTGCCGATCCGATCCTTGTCGGGCCGTGCGAAGACCTCGTCGCCCACGGCGAACCGCGTGACGGCCGCACCCACCTCGACCACCACTCCCGCGAGGTCGTTGCCCAGGACGAACGGGACGCGGTACGGCAGGATCGTCTTCATCTCCCCGTCCCGGATCATGCGGTCGAGCGGATTGACGCTCGCGGCCCGGACGAGGATCAGCACGTCGTTCGCGCCCACCTCGGGGTCCGGCACCTCCCCGACACGCACGCCGGCCTTGTCGCCGTAGCGCTCCACAGTGAAGGCCCTCATGGTCGTCTCCGTAACTCGTCCGCTCGCGTTCGCGGGCAACTCCATAAAATTACATTCATAATCTTAAGTGGGCGGAGTGATGGGTCGCAAGTGGGGCCGGCGGCTGTGAAGGCGTTCCGGAGTTCCGGTGTGTTCTGCCTGTGCCGTCAGCGTATGAAGGCGAGGGCGTTCTCGATGCCCTGCTCCAGGACCTCGTCGGCGTACCTCTGGTCGGAAAAGGCGCGGGACAGTTGCAGCGTTCCCACCAGGATGGTGTAGAGGCCGAGGGCCTTGCCGCGAGCGGACTGCGGGTTCTCGGGTGCCAGGCGGGCGGCGAACTCGTCCAGGATGCCCTGGGCGCCCTCGGTGTACGCCTGCTTGGTCTCGGCGCCGCAGCGGCCGATCTCGTCGAGCAGGGCGGCGGAGGGACATCCGGTGCCGGGGTGGTCCCGGTGCTTGGGCGACAGATACTCGCGGATGAGGCCGTCGAGGCCCGAGTGGCTGGGCGGAACGACGTCGAATCCGGCGATCTGGGCGCGGAGTTGGTCGGCGACGACGTGGGCGACGAGGTCGTCCTTGGACGTGAAGTGGGCGTAGAAGGCTCCGTTGGTGAGCCCGGCGTCCGACATCAGTGTCGAGATGCCCGAGCCGTCGATGCCGTCCTGCTTGAACCGTCGGCCGGCCGTGTCGATGATCCGCTGCCGGGTGACCTGCTTGTGCTCTTTGGCGTAGCGCGCCACTTACTTCCTCCAACGGCTTCGTGAGGCCATCGCCTCGTAGTCAGGGCGGGTGAGTCGCAGGTCGTCGGCTCAGGTCCGCTGGTGGGCGCCGAGTCCCGGTCGGGCGGTGACGTCCCTCGGGGTGACGACGGTGTGATCGGCGGAACACTCGACGACGACGCGCACCGGCGCGTCGCAGTCGGCGTGGCGAATGTCCAGGACCGGCCCCTCGGAACCGAGGGCGTATGTCTCGCCCCACTGGGTCAGCGCCATCAGGACGGGCCACAGGTCCCAGCCCTTTCTGGTCAGCCGGTACTCGTTGCGGGAGCGGCTGCCCGGCTCCTGGTAAGGGACCGTCGTCAGGATGCCGGACGCGATCAGCTTCCGCAGACGGTCGCTGAGCACGGCCTGGGAGAGGCCGATGTGGCGGTGGAAGTCGTCGAAGCGGCGGACGCCGTTGATCGCGTCACGCAGGATCAGCAGCGTCCATTTCTCCCCGACCACGTCGAGCGTGCGCTGGACGGGACAGTTCTCCGTGCTCGCCTCAAGCCACTCCATGCTCCCATCGTAGGGGCCTGGCTTCATTATTGACAGTCAGGTGAACGAGGGCTAGCTTCGTATCCAAAAGTCAGCTGAAGGGGTGCTCGGCCGTGGGGCGAACACGTACGTACGAGTGGGAAGACCCCGCGATCCTGGCGGAATCCGCCGGTCGTATGGCCGGCATCGACTTCCTGCGTGAGCTGCAGGCGGGTCGGCTGCCGAGGCCGCCCATCAACCACCTCGTCGACTTCAACCTGGACGAGGTGGAGCCCGGCCGTGCGGTCTTCTCCCTGACACCGGGGGAGGAGCACTACAACCCGATCGGGAGCGTGCACGGCGGAATCTTCGCCACCCTGCTCGATTCGGCGGCCGGCTGCGCCGTCCAGTCCACCCTTCCGCAGGGCATGGCGTACACCTCGCTCGACCTGACGGTGAAGTTCCTGCGGCGCATCACCGTGGACACGGGCACGGTGCGTGCCATCGGCACGGTCGTCAACAAGAGCCGCCAAACCGCCCTCGCCCAGGCGCAGTTGGTCGACGCGAACGACCGTCTCCTCGCCCACGCCACCAGCAGCTGCATGCTCTTCCCGATACCGCCCTCGCACGGCTGACCGACGAGCGGGTGCGTTGCCGCGCCCTCTCGCCGCACGGCACTCAGGCGCACGTACACCCCAGTACGGGGGGACCTGGGCCCGCCACCACCTCACACCAGAACGGCTGAGGCCTCGTCGTGCGAGGCCGGGATCTGCTGCTCCGCCCAGATGACCTTGCCCTCGCGGTTGTGCCGGGTGCCCCAGCGTTCGGTGAGCTGGGCGACGAGCAGCAGGCCGCGGCCGCCCTCGTCGAAGACGCGGGCGCGGCGCAGATGCGGGGCGGTGCTGCTGGCGTCGGACACCTCGCAGGTCAGGGCCGACTGAAGGATCATCCGCAGCTGGATGGGGCCCTTGCCGTAGCGGATGGCGTTGGTCACCAGTTCGCTGACCACGAGTTCGGTGGTGAAGGCCAGTTCTTCCAGGCCCCAGGCGGTCAGCTGATCGGACGCGTGGAGGCGGGCCGCGGAGACGACGGCCGGATCGCTGAGCAGGTCCCAGGTGGCGACATGGTCGGCGTTGAGAGCCCCGGTCTGTGCCACCAGGAGGGCGACGTCGTCGGCGGGGCGGCTGGGCAGCAGGGCGGACAGCAGTTCGTCGCAGGTCTCCTCGAGGGATGCCGGTGCCCGGGCGAGCACGTCGCACAGCAGGGTGAGGGCACTCTCCACGTCACGCGAGCGGCTCTGCACGAGTCCGTCGGTGTACAGGACCAGCCGACTGTCTGGTGGCAGTTCGAACTGTGCCGTTTCGAAAGGGAGTCCGCCCAGGCCCAGGGGCGGGCCGATCGGCAGTTCGGGGAAGCCGACCGCGCGCGAGGCGGGCCCGACGCCACCCGAGCCCGGGGCACTCACCACGGCCGGCGGAAGATGTCCGGCGCTGGCCAGCGAGCACATACGGGAGACAGGGTCGTACACCGCGTACAGGCACGTGGCGCTGATCTCGTCCGTGCCCTCTTCCTCCTCGCGCTGCAGCCGGATGACCACGTCGTCGAGGTGGGTCAGCAGTTCGTCGGGCGTGAGGTCGATGTCCGCGAGGGTGCGGACGGCCGTCCGCAGCCGGCCCATCGTGGCCGCCGCATGCAGGCCATGACCGATCACGTCGCCCACGACGAGCGCCACGCGGGCCCCGGAGAGCGGGATCACGTCGAACCAGTCGCCTCCCACGCCCGCCCTCGATCCGCTGGGCAGATAGCGCGAGGCGGTCTCGACGGCGGTCTCCTCCGGTACGCGCCGCGGCAGCAGACTGTGCTGCAGGGTGAGCGCGGTGGAGCGTTCCTGGGTGTAGCGGCGGGCGTTGTCGATGTTCACCGCCGCTCTGGACACGATCTCCTGGGCCAGCAGCATCTCGTCGTCGTCGAAGGGTTCCGCCGTTTGGCGACGGACGAACTGTGCCAGTCCCAGCGGGCTGCCGCGGGCCCACAGCGGGACCAGGAGCAAGGAGTGCAGGCCCAGGTCGCGCAGGGCGCGGGCGTGCTCCGGCGATGACGACAGCCAGGGCGGGATGTTGTCGGCGGAGATACGGATCCGCAGCGGCTGCCCGTCGGCGAGTACGCGAGCCGGCTCCGAGCCTTCCGGGTAGATGTACGGCCGCTCGGTGACCACCGCCTGGTCGAGGCAGCCGTCCGAAGCCGCCTGGGCGATCCGGCAGAGTGTCGCGGGACCGCCCGCCGAGTACGTGCCCTCCTCCTGGAGGGCGAAGGGCAGGAGGTCGACGAAGACGAGGTCCGCGAGGTGGTCGGCGCCGACGTCCGCCAGCTCCTGCGCGGTGCGGTGGGTGTCGAGAGTGGTCCCGATCCGGGTCCCGGCCTCGTTGATCGTGGTCAGCCGCCGCTGCAGCCAGCGGTCGCGCTGGCGCTGGTACGCGGCGACCGTCTGCTCCGAAATGCGATCGACGTACTCGAAGGCGATCGCGCTCGCGGCGAGTGTCGTCGCGTGGATCAGGTCCTGAGACTGTGCGACGCGGACGGTCTCCGCATAGAGCTGCTCCAGGAAATCCGCGTGGACGAGCCGGTAGACGCGAAGGAGTTGACTGATCGGCACCCCGTGCTCAGCCAGCCGACAGGCGAACTCCAGGGCGGCGGGCGGCGTCCTGACCTCACACATGTCCCGGTCGTGCTCGAAAAAATCCAGACCGGCCTCGAGGTGTTCGGCCAGGGCCACCGGCGCCACCGCGGCGAGGTCCGGGTACTTCCACATGTCGGGAAGCTCGCTGCGCAGATGCTGCAAAATCACATCGGTCATTTGATCTGCTCGGGGTGCGAGGCCCCGAGCGAGATCGCTGAGGAAGGCATGGGCGTCGGTACCCATAGTCACAAGGTACCGCTGACCGGATCGACCGGCCTTGCCGCACACCACCCTGCAGGCGGCTGCTCGCTCAGGTTCGGGAACCGGGGTTCACGAGGTGTGCCCGGTACGGCGGAGGACAGGGCGCAGGGTCTCGATGACGCCGGGGTCGTCCACCGTGGAGGGGATGGGCTCGTCGTGGCCGTCTGCGATGCCGCGCATCGTCTTGCGCAGGATCTTTCCCGAGCGGGTCTTCGGCAGGGCGGCCACGACCGCGACGTCCTTGAGCGAGGCGACGGCGCCGATCCGCTCGCGTACGAGCTGGACGAGTTCGGCCTCGACCACGCCCGGTGCGCGGTCGATGCCGGCCTTGAGAACGACGAAACCGCGCGGCACCTGACCCTTCAAGGCGTCCGCGACGCCGATGACGGCGCATTCGGCGACATCGGGATGGGCGGCCAGAGCCTCCTCCATGCTGCCGGTGGACAGCCGGTGCCCGGCGACGTTGATGACGTCGTCGGTGCGGCCCATGACGAAGACATAGCCGTCGGCGTCGATGTGGCCGCTGTCGCCGGTGAGGTAGTACCCGTCATAGGCGGAGAGGTACGACGCGACATAGCGCTCGTCGTCCCTCCAGAGGGTGGGGAGCGCGCCGGGCGGAAGGGGAAGCCTCACGACGATCGCACCGTCGACGCCCGCGGGCACCGGCCGGCCCGAGGAGTCCAGGACGCGTACGTCCCAGCCCGGCAGCGGACGGGTGGGGGAGCCGGGTTTGACCGGGGCCGCCTCGATCCCGACCGGGTTGGCGACGATGGGCCAGCCCGTCTCGGTCTGCCACCAGTGGTCGATCACCGGAATGCCCAGCAGCTCGCTCGCCCAGTGGTAGGTCTCCGGGTCGAGACGCTCCCCGGCGAGGAAGAGGTGACGCAGGCCGGTCAGGTCGTAACCGGCGGTGAGTGTCCCCTCCGGGTCCTCCTTGCGGATGGCCCGGAAGGCGGTGGGCGCGGTGAACATGGTTTTGGCCCCCTGCTCGGCGGCCACGCGCCAGAACTGGCCCGCGTCCGGGGTGCCGACCGGTTTGCCCTCGTACAGGATGGTCGTGGCGCCGGCCAGCAGGGGCCCGTAGACGATGTACGAGTGCCCGACGACCCAGCCGACATCGGAGCCGGTGAACATCGTCTCGCCCGGGCCCACGTCGTAGACGGCGCCCATCGACCAGTGCAGGGCGACCGCGTAGCCGCCGCAGTCGCGGACAACTCCCTTGGGTTTCCCGGTGGTTCCGGACGTGTAGAGGATGTAGAGCGGATCGGTGGCGGCGACGGGAACGCAGTCGGCCGGCGTCGCGGTGGCGACCAGTTCGGCCCAGTCGAGATCGTCGGGCCCCAACTCGGCCCGCTCCTGGGGGCGTTGCAGGATCACACTCTTCTGCGGCTTGTGGGCCGCGAGTTCGATCGCCTGATCGAGCAGGGGCTTGTACGCGATGACGCGCTTGCCCTCGATGCCACAGGACGCGGAGACCACGACCTTGGGCTCCGCGTCGTCGATGCGCAGGGCGAGTTCGCGCGGCGCGAACCCGCCGAAGACGACGGAGTGCACCGCGCCGATCCGCGCACAGGCCAGCATCGCGACCACGGCTTCGGGAACCATCGGCATGTAGATGACGACCCGGTCGCCGTGCCCCACGCCGAGCTGCGCGAGCGCCCCGGCGAAGGCCGCCACCTCGTCCCTCAACTGTGCGTAGGTGTAGGTGCGCCGGGTGCCGGTGACGGGGGAGTCGTGGACGAGCGCGGGCTGCTCGCCCCGGCCGGTCTCGACATGCCGGTCGAGCGCGTTGTGGCATACATTGAGGCGTCCGTCGGGAAACCAGCGGTAGAAGGGCGCACCCGAGGAGTCCAGGGCGCGTCGCGGAGTGACATCCCAGTCGATGCCCTCGGCGGCCTCGAGCCAGAAGCTCTCCGGGTCCTCGGTACTGGCGCGGAAGACATCCTCGTACGTTCCCATCGCGCACTCCTTTGTGGCATCGAGGGACGGGTGGTGTGACGGGTGTGCGAAAGCGTGCCGGAAACAAGTACCGCATGCCGGCGGCGTGGTCGAGCAGCTGCCGGTTACCGGGGCCGGGGTCGGGGACGAGGCCGGCCCCGGCCGTCAGGCGCTGTTTTCGCTCACGCGCCGAGGTGCTCGCGGAGCCAGTCGCCCATCTGCCCGATGGCCTGGTCCACCTCGGGTACGCGTCCGGCGCCCAGAATGAACGAGTGCTGTCCTTCGGGCATGCCGTGCGTCTCGCTGGTGACCTTGAAGTCCGCGAGGCGGCGGCCGAGCTGGGCGCCGTCGTCGGCCAGGGTCTCGTATTCGCCGTAGTAGACGAGCGTGGGCGGCAGGCCGGTCAGGTCGGCGT
The DNA here is from genome assembly GCF_040644035.1 of Streptomyces sp. NPDC047042. NCBI lineage: Bacteria > Bacillati > Actinomycetota > Actinomycetes > Kitasatosporales > Streptomycetaceae > Streptomyces > Streptomyces sp. NPDC047042. The sequence continues at coordinate 17,914 of NZ_JBEYVP010000032.1, forward strand.
TCACGAGACTGATTTGGGGGTCGGTGAAGTCCACGGCGGGGTCCTGCAGCCAGGCGCCCCGGAAGAGCTCCAGGGTGCCCCGGCTGAGCATCCTGTCGTTGGTCTCGTTGGCGTCGACGGCCGGGTTCTGGAGCGTGAGGTCGGTCCAGGGGGAGACGCTGACGATCGCGCCGGGCGTGGCCTCACCCTTGGCGAGCAGGCGCAGCGGCAGCATCACCGCGAGGGTGCCGCCGATCGAGTGGCCGGTGCTGCCGATGTTCTGGGGCTCGTAGCCCTGCGACAGCAGCCACCGGTAGGCGGCCTCGGCGTCGTCGAGCTGCGCCGGGTAGGGGTGCTCGGGCGCCAGCCGGAAATCCACCACGAGTGAGCGGACGCCTGCCGCCTTCGCGATGTGGCCCGCGGCCTTGCGGTCGGAGTGCATCGAGGCGGCGACCGATCCGCCGAAGTGGAAGTGGAGCAGTGCCCGGTCGGGGGCGGCGCCCTCGGGGATGGCCCACAGGGCAGGAACGCCGTTCGCGTCGACCTCGGCGTAGCTGACGCCTTCCGGCTCGGTCGACGCCTTGTGGTTCGAGTCGACGATGTCGCGGATGACGGCCAGATCGAGGCCGGGTGTCGACGACTTCGCGCTCACACTCGCGAGGAACTCGGCGAACTTGTGTGCCTCCGGGCTTACTCCCATGGTGGTGCTCCTTCTCGGACGGGCGCCGTGCGGGGTCCCCGCGGCAACCGGGTCTGTGTGCTGGTCATGACGCTACTTGCTGAGTATAGAAAAGTAAACTTAGATGCGACCGGGGTCGCCGATGAGGTGACGAGGAGCTGAGACGGCGAGGCGGCGAGAGGGCGCGGGGGCGAGGCGTTCCGCGCCCTGTGCGAGGATCTTGAGGTGCCCACGATGACCGTCCACGCGTACGACGAGAAGACGACCCATGACTGATTCCGCCGCGGACGAGATTCTCACCGACGTCCGACGAGGTGTCGGCCGCGTTCTGCTGAACCGGCCCAAGGCGCTCAACGCCCTGACGACGGGCATGGTCGCCGAGATCGACCGGGTGCTCGCCAAGTGGGAACACGCGCAGTTGTCCGCGGTGGTGCTCGCCAGTACCAGCGCGAAGGCGTTCTGCGCGGGCGGGGACATCCGCACGATCCGCGAGCACAGCCTCGCCGGGGATACCGAGGCGAGTGAACGGTTCTTCGCCACCGAGTACCGGCTCAACGCCCGGATCGCCGAGTACTCCGTGCCGGTCGTGTCGCTCATCGACGGCCTGTGCATGGGCGGAGGTCTCGGTCTGTCCGTCCACGGGGGCTTCCGTGTCGTCACCGAACGGGCGGTGCTGGCGATGCCCGAGACCGGCATCGGGTTCTTCCCGGACATCGGGGCCAGTTACTTCCTGCCGAGGCTGCCGGGTGCGATCGGCATGTACCTGGGGCTGACCGGGCAACGCATCGACGCGGCCGACGCCCTGTACACGGGGCTGGCCACGCACTTCGTCCCCGCGGACACGCTCGACACGGTCGCGGACGCCCTCGCCGACCACCCCGGCGACCCGGTGGACGTCGTCCTGAACCGGCTCGCCGGCCGTTCCCCGGTGGCGGAGAGCGGGCTGGCGGCGGTACGCGCGGACGTGGACCAGGTGTTCGGCGCGCCGACCCTCGGCGAGATCGAGAAACGCCTGCGCCACCTCGACACCCCTTGGGCGGCAGGCGCGTTGGCGGCTCTGGAGGCCGCCTCGCCACAGAGCCTGGAGATCACGCACGCCCTGCTGGCCCGCGGCAGACAGCGCACCTTGCGCGAGTGCCTGGCCGCCGAGCTGGCCCTCACCCGCACGACCATCCGTACACCGGACTTCCTGGAGGGCGTCCGAGCGGCCCTGGTGGACAAGGACCGCACGCCCCACTGGCAAGGGACGTCGTTCGCGGGACGAACACTGCCGGCCTGAGCATGTCCGTACGGCGGCCGGGGGCTGCTTGGACTCTCGGGCGAGGGAGACCCGAGGGTGGGTTGGGTCCCCATGCCCGATTGATGCCGGCCGGTGGTGATCAGCTCGTAGACGCCCGTGCCCGCGAAGTGCGGCCGGCGGCGAACGGCTCCCGGGAATGCACCTCCAGTCGCGCAGCGGGCCTCATCGAAGCGACCCCTCCGCCGTCAGCGAGGCGGGGCGCCAGCCCAGCTCCGGTGCGATCAGGTGCCGTACGTCGTGCAGGATCTGTTCGTACTCCTCGCGGTGGAACTCGTACGGCAGCTCCAGGCGCAGCTCCGACACCTGCGCGAGGACCGGGTCGGCTGTCAGCTGTTCGAGGATCTGCTCGGCGGTGCCGACCACGTCGGGTGCGAACAGGGTGCGTTTCGGACCCTGTGGCGCCAGGGTCCGTTCGTGGCGGCTCGCCGTGTAGGCGCGATAGCGGGCCCGGCCGGACGCGTCCGCGCTGTCGAACGGGACGACGACCCGGCCGAGCGCCACCCGCGTCTCACGGCTCTCGGGGAGCGCGCGGCGGTACTCGGTCAGCAGGTTCAGCTGGGCCGTGGCGAAGTCGTCGGTGCCCTCGCCGGTCACGATGTTCCCGGTCAGCAGGCCCAGGCCGTGCTCGGCGGCCCAGCGGGACGAGCGCAGGCTGCCGCCGCCGTACCAGATACGGTCCGCCAGACCGGGGCTGTGCGGCTGCAGACGCGGGCGCTGGACGTTGCCCGGCGAGTGGATCACCGTGTCCGGGCCGCCGAGGTAGCCGCCGCGCAGGTGGTCGAGGACCCGGGCGATCCTGCCGTACGACAGGTCGAAGTCGCGCCAGTTCCCGTCGTGCACGAGGTCGCCGAGCAGGTCGGCGTGCGGCATGCCGGTGCTGAAGCCGATCTGGAGCCGCCCCCGGGACAGTACGTCGGCCAACGCCAGGTCCTCGGCGAGGCGGAAGGGGTTCTCGTAGCCGATGGGGATGACCGCGGTGCCCAGTTCGATCCGCTCGGTGCGCTGGCCGGCCGCGGCGAGGAACACGGCGGCCGAACCGACGCCGTGCTCGAGGTGGCGCTGCCGGATCCAGGCGCCGTCGAAGCCCAACCGCTCGCCGTACTCGAAGAGTTGGAGTGTCTCCGCCAGTCCGGTGCCGGGGTCGTCGTCGGCGAAGTTGCCCGGGGTCAGAAAGGCCAGGGAAGTGATGGTCGGAGTGCTCATATCGCCCTCAGCTCGTGGTGGACCCGGCGACCTGGGAAGAGACACGGCCACCGGGGATCGCGGCCAGCAGCTCGCGGGTGTAAGCGTGGCGGGGCCGGGTGAACAGCTCCTCCGGCGGCCCGGTCTCGACGATCCGGCCGGCCCGCATCACCGCCACCTCGTGCGCGATCTGCCGGACGACGGCCAGATCGTGCGAGATGAACAGGTACGCCACTCCCGTGTCGGACTGCAACTCGGCGAGCAGGTCCAGCACTTGGGCCTGTACCGAGACGTCGAGCGCGGAAACCGGCTCGTCGCACACCACCAGGTCGGGGGAGAGGGCGAGCGCGCGGGCGATCGCCACGCGCTGCCGCTGCCCGCCCGACAGCTCCGCCGGCCGGCGTTCCAGTGTGGCGGCGGGCAGCGCCACCCGGTCGAGCAGCTCGCGTGCCCGGTCGAGCCGGGAGGCCCGGTCGCCGATCCTGAAGGCGCGCAGCGGCTCGGTGATGACCTCGCCGATGGAGAAGCGCGGGTCGAGGGACGCGTACGGGTTCTGGTAGACGAGCTGGGCCCGACGGCGCAGGCTCCGGGCCTCGGCGCCCCGCGCGGTGGTGACGTCGGTGCCGTCGAACAGGACCTTTCCTGCCGTGGCATCGGTGAGGCGCAGTGTCAGCCGGGCGGTGGTGGACTTGCCCGAGCCGGACTCGCCGACCAGGGCGAGGGTCCGGCCGCGGTGGAGCGTGAAGCTGACGTCGTCCACCGCGCGCAGGGTCCGGGGGCCGTCCCCGGCGCGGGGCAGTCTGAACTCCTTCACCAGGTTGCGCACTTCGACGAGGGGCGTCGCCTCGGATTTGTGCGCTGCGACGTGCGCGGCGGGCCTCGTGGTCGTCAAGCTGGGTGCGGCGGCCAGGAGTTGGCGGGTGTACTCGTGCTGCGGGTCGGCGAGAACCTCATGGGTCGGGCCCGCCTCCACCACCCTGCCCCGCGACATGACCACCAGGCGCTGGGAACGGTCGGCGGCGACCCCCAGATCGTGGGTCACCAGCAGGACCGCGGTGCCCGACTCCTCGGTGAGGCGCTGGAGATGGTCCAGGATGACCCGCTGGACGGTGACATCGAGCGCGCTCGTGGGCTCGTCGGCGATGATCAGCTCGGGCTTCGCCGCTATGGCGATGGCGATCAGGGCGCGTTGCCGCATGCCGCCGGAGAGTTCGTGCGGATACTGGCGGGCCCGTACGGCGGCGTCCGGCAGTCCGGCCCGGTCAAGGACGGCGACGGCCTCGGCGGGCGCCGAGCGGCGGGTCGCCAGGCCGTGGATGCGCAGCACCTCGGCGACCTGGTCGCCGATCCGCTTGACCGGGTTGAGGGAGACCGACGGGTCCTGCGGCACCAGCCCGATCCGCGCTCCACGTACGGTGCGCAGCTCAGCCTCCGACAGCGTGGCCAGGTCGTGCCGGCCGAAGCGGACCCGGCCCGCGTCGATGCGACCATTGCCCGGCAGAAGCCGGGTGATGGCGTGGGCGGTGGTGCTCTTCCCGGAGCCGGACTCGCCCACCACGGCGGTCACCTGCCCCGGCCACACGTCCAGGTCGACGCCCTGAACGGCCGGAACCGTGCCGCCCCGGGTGCGGTACGACACGGACAGGCCGCGTATCTCCAGCAGGGGTGTGCTCACGTCGTCACCGTTCTCACCGGTCTCACCGTTCTCACGTTCGTCGGTCATCGCTGCCGGGACCATTCGCCGTCCAGCGCGCGGGCGATGCGGTTGGTCGCCAGCACGGTCGCGGCGATCGCCAGCCCGGGCAACGCGGTCAACCACCAGGCGTTGGCGAGGTAGTTGCGGCCGTCGGAGATCAACGTGCCCCACTCCGGGGCCGGCGGGGGAGCGCCGTAGCCGAGGAAGCTCAGGGCCGACACGGCCAGGATGGAGGAGCCGAAGTCGAGGGTGGCAAGGACGATCACCGGGCCCGCGGCATTCGGCAGTACATGCCGGCCGAGGACCGAGTACCAGCGGGCCCCACTCGTCCGGGACGCCTCCACGAACACCGCCTGCCGCACCCGGAGCACCTCCGAGCGCGCCACCCGGGCGAACGCGGCGACGCTGGCGATGCCGACGGCGACCGCCACCTTGACCGTGCCGTAGCCGAGCGCGGTGACCAGGGCCAGGGACAGGAAAAGCGCGGGGATGGCCAGCAGGACGTCGACGAAGCGCATCAGCACGTCGTCCACCCAGCGGCCCACGAACCCGGCGACCACACCGAGCAGGCCGCCGACCACGAACGCCACCAGCACCGCGATCAGCGTTGCCTTCAGGGACAGTTGGGCACCGTGCACCACCCGAGAGAACACATCGCGCCCCAACTCGTCGGTGCCGAACCAGTGTGCGCCGCTCGGGTCGCGAAAGTTCTGCGACGGCACCCCCTTCAGCGGGTCCTGCGAGGTGAACAGGTCAGGCCAGAAGGAGGCGAGCACCACCAGCAAGAGGACGGCGACCGACAGCAGGAGACCGGGGCGGCGCAGCACGAACCGCAGCACCCGCCGCACGTCGACCCGGCGCGCACTCCCGTGCTCGGGCGGCTCCGGGGCGAGCGGGCCGGCGACACCGAGGGCGGCCTCGGCCGGGTCGTCGACAAAGGTCTGGCTCATGCGAAGCTCGCCCTTCTCTCAGAAGCCACCACGATCCGCGGGTCGAGGAGCGGGTAGACCAGATCGACGACCAGGTTGGTGGTCACGAAGATCAGCGCACCGAAGGTCACCACCCCCTGCACCACCGGGATGTCCTGGACGGTGACCGCGGCAGCGGTCACCCGGCCGAGACCGTCGCGGGAGAACACCGTCTCGATCACCACGGAGCCGGCGATCAGCTGGCCCACCAGCAGACCGACGACCGTCAGCGCGGGCAGGGACGCGTTGCGCAGCGCGTGCCGCAGATGGACCCGCCACCGCCCGGCGCCCTTGGCCCGCGCGGTCTCCACATACGCCTGGTCCAGCGCGGTGAGCAGACTCTTGGCGAGCACCTGGGCGACCTGGGCACCCGTCGGGATCGCCAGCGTCAGGGCCGGCAGCACCAGCCCCCTCAGGCCGTCGTTGCCGAACGCCGGGAACCAGCGCAGCCGGAACGAGAACACCTCGACGAGCAGCAGGCCGACCCAGAAGGTCGGGACGGACACCCCCAGCGGAGGCAGCGACAGCAGCACCTGCCGCAGCCAGCGCCGGGAGGTGTAGGTGGCCGCCACGGCCAGGCCCCCGCCGAGAATCACCGCGAGCAGCAGGGCCGCACCGGTCAACTGGAGGGTCTGCGGCAGCGCGTCGGCCAGCGTCGAGGCGACCGGGCGGCCCGTGGACACCGAGTCGCCGAAGTCGCCGCGCACCGCCCGGCCGAGGTACTCGGCGTACTGCACCAGCACCGGCTTGTCGAAGCCGTACTCGTGGCGCAGCGCGGCCAGTTGCTTCGGGTCGACCTGCCCCGAGTCCATCCCGGCACTGGCCATCGCCGTCACCGGGTCGCCCGGGAGATGGTCAAGGACCAGGAACGAGACCGTGTAGGCCGCCCACAGCACCCCGACCGCCTGCGCGAGCCGCTTGATCACATAGCGGCGCACGGGCTAGCCGATCCAGGTGTCGTGCAGCTGGATCCGGCTGGAGGCGTCGAAGTTCAGTCCGTGCACCTTGTTTGTGACGCCGAGCTGGGACTGGAGCTCCACAACGGGTGCGTAGTAGGCATTTCGCACGATCAACTGCTGTGCCTCGCCGACCAGTTGCTTGCGCTTGGCCGTGTCCGTGGTCGCCGCCTGCGCGGACAGTGCCGTGTCCAGGTCACCGGCCGGGACGCGATAGAAGTTGGCCAGCTTCGTGGAGAAGGAGCTGCGCAGGATGTCCGGGTCCGCGCGGGTGATGTTCCCCCAGGCCGCGTCGTAGTCGCCCGCCTGGAGCGCCGGCGCCAGCTGGGTGACCTGGACCTGCTTGAGGGTGACCTGGATGCCGACGTCCTTGAGCTGCTGCTGGACGAGTTCCAGCGCGGGCTGGTTGGTGGCCGCGTTGGGTATCCAGGTGATGGTCAGGGCAAGCTTCTTGCCGTCCTTCGCGCGGATGCCGTCGGCGCCGGGCTTCCAACCCGCCTCGTCCAGCAGGGACTTCGACTTGGCCGCGTCGAAGGCGAGGTCCTGGGCGAGACTGGTGTAGTCGGGCGTGGTGTGCGCGAGGATGCTGCTCGCCGCCCGGGTACCGGTCGGGAACACGGCGTCGGCGATCTGCTGCCGGTCGACGGCGAACAGGATCGCCTGGCGCACCTTCGCGTCCTTCAGGACGGGACGCGAGTTGTTGAGCCCCAGACCGAACACCACACCGGGGTTGGCCCGCCGCAGGAGGGCGACCTGACCACCCTTGAGCGCCGCCTCGTTGGCCCTGCCGACGCTGGCGATGGCGTCCACCTGGCCGGACTGCAGACTGCCGGCGCGCACACCCGCCTCGGGCACCACCTTGAACACCAGCTTGTCCAGGTACGCCTCCCCCTTCTTGGCCCACAGGGAGGAACCCCAGTCGTATCCGCTGCGCCTGGCCAGGGTCACCGACTGGTTCTGCACGTACTGCTTGAGCACGAACGGCCCGGACCCGATCACCCCTTCGCTGCACTTCTGCTGCGGGGTCCTCTTCACGCTCGCCGACGACTCGATGCCCAGGGAGTGCGTCGAAGTGGCCTGCAGGAACTGGGCGTTGGGCTGTTCGAAGGTCACTCTCACCGTGAGCGGGTCGATCGCGGTGGTGCTCTTGACGCCGCTCAGGTAGCCCTCGGCCAGGGTGCCGAGCGCGCCGAGATCCGGCACCGCGTCGAAGTTGTCCTTGACCACCTGCGCGGTCAGCTTCGACCCGTCGCTGAAGGTGACCCCCGGCCGCAGATGGAACGTGAACGTCCTGGCGTCGGAGCTGATCTCCCAGCTCTTCGCCAGCCACGGCACGATCTTGCCGGTGTCGGGGTCCTGGTCCGTCAGGGAATCCACGATCTGGCGTACCGAGTAGATGGTCTCGTTGCTGGCGACCTGCTGCGGATCGACGCAGCCGGCGTCCGAACCCACCGCGAAGGTCAGGGTGCCACCGGACTGCGGCCGAGCGCTGCCGGCGCCGGAGCCCTCGGCGCCCGACCCGCAGGCGGTCAGCAGAACACTGCTGGTGAGGAGGGCGGTCAGGGCTGCCCATCGGGGGGATCTGAAAACCGGAAGTGTTGTCACGCGGAGGGTTCTCCTACTCGTGTCACCAGGCATGGAGGTGCCGTACGAGGCACACAGCCGTGCGTGGGTGTGCGGCCCCGGCCGGTGCGACACCGGTGGCGGGGGAGCGCTGTGCGACAAGGATCAGGGGGAAGCGGAGTCAGCCACGAGAGAGCGCGGTGACGACCGGCGCATGCCGAACCGCGGCCGACGGCGAGGTGGAACCGTCAGGCCTGACAGAGGCAGCTGGTCGAGCGCTTCAGATCGATGTGGCGTCGGCGCGCGAGCCGCGAGAACACCGTGGCGACGGCGAAGGAGGCACTGGGGTCACTGGCGTGCCGCATACCGCTCCTCCCCCGTCCCAGGCCCCGGTCACGGGGCCACGCGCTTGCGGGGATCATCGGCGATCCTCGCCGGGCTTTCACCTGGAGCACCCCACCGCGCGGGAGGGTTGCCGGTCAGCGAGCCAGGGCTTGACGCTGACACTCAATGCCGTTGGTGATCGTACGGAGCACTCTCGTCGTACGTCAATGGCGGATCCAGGGCCTGAGACGGACCGATCCCCGGCACGCCTGCGGGGCCGGCTCACGAACTGTCGTGATCCCGGGAGGAGTTCGGCGAGGCCGGCCTGGGAGGGCGAGGGGGCCTGGGAGGGGATCACGACGTCGAGGGCGCGGATGCCCGGGACCACGACCCGCTGCTCGGCGAGCGCGGTGACCGGGTCCTCGATCAACCCCGTTCCGCTCGGTTGGGTGTGGAGCCGCCGATGCGTCTCAGTCGTTGCCCAGCGCCATCGAGACCACGACCTTGCCCGCCTTGGTGCGCCCCTGCTCGACATGCGCCATCGCTTCGAGCGTCTGGTCGAACGGGAAGGTGCTGTCGATGACCGGGCGGAGCTTCCCGCTGTCGTACAGCGCGCCCAGTTTGCGCAGCTGGGAGCCGCTGGCCCGCATGAAGAAGAACTCGTAGCGCACTCCCAGCGCCCTGGCCTGCTTGCGGATCTTGCGGCTGAGGGTGTTCATGACCAGGCCCATGAAGGAGGGCGCGCCGAGCTGCTTGGCGAACGCGGCGTCGGGCGGGCCGACGACACTGACGGCGAGGCCGCCGGGCTTCAGCACGGTCAGCGACTTCTCGAGGTTCGCCCCGCCCGCGGCGTCCAGCACCAGGTCGTAGCCGGAGAGCACCTTGGAGAAGTCCTCCTTGGTGTAGTCGACGACGACATCGGCGCCGAGGCTCCTGACCAGCTCCTCGGTCTCGGTGTTCGTGGTGGTCGCCACGGTGGCCCCGAGGTGCTTGGCGAGCTGGACGACCGTCGACCCGAGGCCACCGGCACCGGCGTGGACGAGTACCTTCTGCCCCGGCGTCACATGGGCGCGCTCGACGAGAACCTGCCAGGCGGCCAGCGCCACCAGCGGCACGGCGGCGGCCTCTTCGAGGGTGAGGGACGCCGGCTTGGGGGCGACATCGTCGACGTCGATCGCGATGAACTCCGCGAAGCTCCCTACCCGCAGGTCGCGCGGACGGGCGTAGACCTCGTCACCGACCTGGATGCCGTGTACGGCGGAGCCGACCCGCGTCACCACGCCGGCCACGTCGTGGCCGAGGGGGAACGGGGTCTTGTACTTCAGGAGCTGCTTGAAGTCCCCGTTGCGGACCATCTTGTCCAGCGGGTTGATGCTCGCGGCGCTCACTCTGACCAGGACGTCGCGGTCTCCGACGGTGGGCTCGGGTACGTCTGCGGCGCGTACGCCGTCCTTGCCGTACTTCTCGACGACGAATGCCTTCATGACGGGCGCCTTCCGGTGTGCGGGTCTCGGGGGTTTGAGGTGCTGGCCGCGACGCTACTTGCTGAGTATGGAAAAGTAAACTCAGGAGAGGTTAGTATCACTGCATGATGGATGCACGGACCGAAACCCTTCAGAACGCCGGCCGGGACCCCCGTCTCGACCGTGACACGTCGAACTGCTCGATCGCCCGGACCCTCGAGGTCGTGGGGGAGAAGTGGACGATCCTGATCCTGCGCGAGGTCTGGTACGGCTCCTCCCGCTTCGGTGACTTCGAACGGGTCCTGGGCTGTCCTCGCAACCTTCTCGCGGCCCGGCTGAGGATGCTCGTCGAGGAAGGCATCCTGGCCACCGAGACCTACAAGGAGCCGGGCTCGCGGAGCCGGCCGAAGTACGTGATCACGCCCAAGGGCGTGGACCTGGTCCCGGCCGTGATGGGGCTCCTGCAGTGGGGCGACCGCTACCGAGCCGACCCCGAGGGTCCGGCCATGCTGTCGAGGCACCGTGGCTGCGGCGCGCACGTGGACGCCCAGATCCGCTGCGACCAGGGCCACGTCGTACAGCCGGAGGACATCGAGAGCATCCCCGGCCCCGCTTTTCGTCTGCGGCCCGCCGAGTGAGCCCGGCGCGGCGCCGGCTGGTGTGAGCAGCCGGCGCCCGGCAGCCTATGCGGGGTGGTTGGCCCGCAGCGAGTTCTTGTCGATCTTGCCGACCGCGTTCTTGGGGATGGCGTCCACCACGAAGAATGTCGTCGGGCGCTTGTAGCCGGTGAGGCTGCGCGCGCAGAGGACTTCCAGCGCCGCCGCATCGACGCTCAGGTCCGGTCGCGGCTGGACGTAGGCGACGACCACCTCGCCCCACTTCTCGTCGGGTACGCCGATCACGGCGGCCTCGAGCACCGACGGGTCGCCCGCCAGCACGTCCTCGATCTCCTTGGGGTAGATGTTCTCCCCACCCCGGATGATCATGTCCTTCGAACGCCCGACCAGGGTCAGATAGCCGTCCTCGTCGAGGTGGCCGATGTCGCCCGTGTGCAGCCAGCCGTCCACGACGACCTTCGCCGTCTCCTCGGGACGCCCCAGATAGCCACGCATGACATTGGCCCCGCGTACGAGGACCTCACCGTCACCACCGGGTGCCACCTCGCCACCTTCGGCATCGACGATCCGGATCTCCTGGCCGGGGAAGGGGAGCCCCACCGTTCCGGCGCGCCGGGGACCGTCGACGGGGTTGATGGTGGAGCCGCAGGTTCCCTCGGACAGGCCGTACCCCTCGACGAGCGGGAACCCGTACCGGGCCTCGAACCGGGTCAGCAGTTCGGCGGAGGCGGGCGCCGCCCCGCAGACGCCGAAGCGCAGGGACGAGGTGTCGGGGCGGAGCTCGTCCGGGAGCGCCGCGAGCATGCCGTAGATCGTCGGCACGGCACTGAAGAAGGTGGGGCGTTCGCGCTCGACGACGTCGAAGAACGTCTGGGGGCTGAACCGGTCGGCGATGACGACGCTCGCGCCGGCCAGCAGCGGTACGAGGATGCTGACCACGATGCCGTTGACGTGGAAGAGCGGCAGGATCAGCAGGCATCGGTCGGTCGGTCCGACGCTCAGCGACAGGCGCCCCATCTCCGCCATGGCGTCGATGTTGGCGTGGTCGAGCATCACGCCCTTGGGCACACCGGTGGTGCCGCTGGTGTAGATGAGGAGGGCCAGCGCGGACAAGTCCGTATACGGCGGCTGCTCCGACCCCGCCTCCTCCTCGTGCAGGTCGCCGACGGCGAGCAGGGCCACGCCGTCCGGCGCGACGGCCGCACCGTCCTCGACGACCAGCAGGCGCGCACCGCAGTCCTTGAGCTGCCGGTCCACTTCGAAGTCGGTCATGCTCGGGTTGACGGGGGTGATGGTGGCACCGAGCCGCCAGGCGGCGAACATCAGGAGTACGAACTCGACCCGGTTGGTCAGCTTCAGGGCGACGACGTCACCGGGACCGATGCCGAGGCCGTGCAGCTGACGAGCCGTCGTCCGGACGCGGCTCAGCAACTGCGCGTTGGTGAGGGACTGGTGCCTGTCCGATACCGCGGCCCCATGAGGGTCGAGCTCGGCGCGGCGGTCGGGCAGAGAAGCGAAGTTCATGGCGAGGCTGTACCTGTCTCGGGGTGGTGCGACCCCGCAAGGAGTCAGGAAGGCAAGAAGTCAGGGAGTCGAGAAGCCGGCGAGTCAAGGAGTCAGGGCGTCGACACGGCGGGAGCCGGGCGCAGTTGACGGACGAGGAACTCGGTCTGGTCCCGTACCAGCGTCTCGAAGGTCTCACCGGTGTAGAAGTCGAAGTGACCGGCGTCGTACCGCTTGATCTCCCCCTGGGGAGCGGTGGCCGCGTACCGCAGGGTCTGGGCGGGGGGCGTGACCGAGTCGGTGTCGCTGACGCAGAACAGGATCGGCATGGCGACCTTCTTCGCCGCACGCCCGGGCCGGTAGCGCGCGATGGTCGGGATCACCCGCGCCGCCACCTCGTTGCGGAACGTCGTGCCGGGCGGCTGCAGCGCCTGGTAGCCGGGCAGGGCGTCCGCGGCGTTCATGAGGGCCGGCGTGCCGGGCGCGGCGGCGATGGGAACCAGTGCGGGCGCCTTGCCGCGCACCGCGGCGGCCAGATCCCGGGCGACCACGGGCATCATCCTGAGCGAGGCGAGCGGACCGAGCGCGAGCGCGGAGGCGAGACCGTCGGTGAACGGGCACTGGGCCACGGCCGCGCTCAGCTCCGGATGGCGGGAGGCGACGGTGATGGCGTGGCCGCCGCCGAAGGAGCTGCCCCACACGGCGACGCGGGTGCGGTCGAGGTCGGGGCGGCCCTTGACGTAGTCGAGGGCGGCATCCCAGTCGGCGAGCTGACGCTTGATCGACAGGAGCTGGCGGGGGTGGCCGCCGCTGTCGCCGAAGTGCCGGTAGGTGAAGGCGACGGCGGCTATGCCGGCCTGTGCGAAACGCTCGGCGAAGGCGTCCAGGCGCATTTCGCGGACCGCGCCGAGACCGTGGCCGAGGACGACGACGGGCGGGGAGGTGACGCCCGTGGGGAGGTAGAGCCAGCCGGCACAGTTGCTGTCGCCGGACCGGAACGTGATGTCCCGACGGGTGAAGGGCAAAGGAGTGGTCATCGGGTTCACCGTCCGTTCGTCGAGCGGCGGCCGGGCACGCTCCCCGTCGCGAGTGACCGCGCGTAGGTGTCGGGTTCGTAGAGCGGGAGTTCGCCCGTGGCGTCGGTCGTCTCCATGTAGTCCCGCATCAGTTCCTGACCCTCCTTGGACATGACCCTGACGAAGAACTCCGCGCGTTCGACGTGCAGGCCGTCCTCCAGCGACATCGAGCCGCCGAAGTACACCGATCGCTTGGCGGCCGCGACCGACCCCTTCGAACGCTTGCCGAAACGTTCCGCGAGTTCGACCGCCTGCGCGACCACCTTGTCCTGCGGTACGACCTGGTCGACCGCCCCGTTGGCCAGAGCCTCCGCGGGCGTGAACGGCTTGCCTTCGAGGATCGCGGCCAGGGACCGGTGCGTGCCGATCAGGCGCGTCAGCCGCTGGGTGCCGCCGCCACCCGGGATGATCCCGAGGAGGATCTCCGGCTGGCCGATGAAGAAGTCCCCGTCGGCCATGACGCGCAGATCGCAAGCCCAGGCGAACTCGGCACCGAGACCGAGAGCCGAACCGTTGAGGGCGGCGACGAAGAGAGCACCGCTGGCGTTCATCCGCAGGAAGGTCCGGTGCAGATGCTCGAGCTGGAGGGCGCCCCGCATCGGGGTCCTGCGCAGCAGCGGCCCCAGAAGGCGGGACCGGTCCACGTGCTTCGCCATGCGTACGACGGCGGCGGCACCGCGGCGCCCGACCGTGGGGCTCTCGGCACCCCCTTGCTGCAGCCATCGCACCGCGGCATGGCTGACGAACCGCTCGGGGTGCGCCCCGGTGAAGACGACGGCGCGGATCTTCGGATCGCGGTCGACCCGGGTGACCAGTTTGTCCAGCTGCTGGGCGATGTTGAGGCCGAACACCTGATGCGGGCCCCCGTCGACCCGGACCACCAGGACGGCCCCGCGATCTTCGATCACCAGTTGGCCGTTGTCTTTGTACGTCATGAATTCTGCTCCCGTGCTGAGTTCATGGGGTGGAAATTGCGAGGGGAGAGCCGCGAACGCGTGACGCGTCGCGGTGCTGGGGCCGGGTGCGCCCCGATGGGCTCTGTCCGCACCGGCGGCGAGAGACTGGTCCGGCGCGTGATGACGGGTCCGAGGACGGACGCGGGCATCCGGGAGTACACGTCACCTGCGATGTGTACTATTGCCGTGAAGATTCAGATAACCAAGTTATTACCGGCGTGTCAACGGTGGAGGCGTACGAGACATGGCAAGGCGGGCAAGAGTCGATGACGCGCCGGAACGACTTGTGCAGGCGGCCGTCGGTCTGCTGGCCGAGCAGGGGCCGTCGGCCCTGAAGGTGCGCACGGTGGCTTCCGCGAGCGGACTGTCGACGATGGTGGTCTACAGCCACTTCGGCGGGATCCCGGAGCTGATGAGCGCGGTCGCCGACCATGGATTCAAGGAACTCGGCCGGGCCTTCGCCCAGGTGCCGGTGACGGACGACCCGGTCGCCGATCTCTTCGTCATGGCCCTGACCTCTCGCCGGCTGGCCCGCGAGAACCCGCACCTCTACGACCTGATGTTCGGACTGTCCACGAGGGCGACCTATCGGCCCGTGTCGGATACGAACCTTCGCCTGAGCGGACGTTCCCCGGCCTTCCGGGACGCCTACGCGCATGTCGTCGCGGCGTGCGAACGGCTCATGGACTCCGGCCGGGTCCAGAGGCGGGAAACCGAGGTCGTCGCCGCCCAGCTGTGGAGCTTCGTGCACGGCTACGTCACCCTTGAACTCGCTGACCATTTCGTCGAGTTCGACGACGCCGTGGCCCAGGTGCTCCGGACCATGGGCGTCAACTTCGCAGTCGGGCTGGGTGACGAACGGGGACGAGCCGAGGCCTCGCACGAAGCCGGTACGCGCCTGTACGACTCGATCGTCCAAGGCGGGTGAGAGGACGGGCGGTTGGTGCTACCTGGTGCGCGGCTTGGACGACCCGGGCTCCGTGGCCGGGGTGTTGGTCCCCGGTGTGAGTTGGCCATGCCTCCCCAGGGCCGTCACCTCCCGCTCGAGCGACGGAACCGCGCGGGCCGCGAAACGCCTCGTCCAGGGCCAGGCCATCGGTGAATTCAGCGCCGCCTTGGCCCAGTTGGCCACGACGACCGCACGCGGGACGTACACGCGGCTGCGCCGGTGCACCAGCCCGTCCACGATCGCGGCAGCCGCCCGGTCGGGGCTCGTGGTCACGTTGCCCGGATAGGGCAGCCGCCGGCGCAGGTCCGCGAACGAGGGAAGGTCCGCCTCGGCGCCCCGGACGAGATCCGTGTTGATCCAGGAAGGGTGCACGAGGCCGGCCGTGATCCCGAGATGCGCCACCTCCTGACGGTAGGTCAGGGCGAGCATCTCGGCCGCGGCCTTGCTCGCGCCGTACGAGGCCATCGCGGCCAGCGGCGTGAACGACAGCGCGGACGCCACGACGAGCACGTGTCCCCGGCTGCGCTCGAGGTGAGGCGTCGCGTACTTCAGGGTGCGGAACACGCCGTTCAGGTTGATGTCCATGACCCGTTCGAACGCGGCCTCGTCGGTCTGCCGTACGGTCCCGTACGCCACGACACCCGCGTTGGCGACCACGAGATCGATACCGCCCATGATGTCGGCCGCCTCGTCGATCGCCGTCTGTAGAGCGGCGCCGTCGCGTACGTCGGCCTCGCGCCACGCGGCGGTGGGGCCCAGGTCCTTGGCGAGGGAGCGGAGCCGATCGGGTTCGAGGCCTATGACGGTGACGACAGCACCGCGGGCTGCGGCCAGTCGGGCCACCTTCTCGCCGATGCCGCGTGCCGCTCCGGTGACAACCAGTTTTCTGCCCAGCAGGTCACGTTTCATGGCCGCAACATAACTTCGTTATAGAGCGAGCACAAGACTCCGCGCACCGCCCGTTGTCCGTACCGTCCGCTGGGGCTCGCGACTCGGCGAACCTATGCTGCCTGTCATGAGGCGGACATCCTTTGCGCAGTGGCCCTGCTCGATCGCGCGGACCATGGACCTGCTCGGGGACTGGTGGACGCCGCTGGTACTACGAGAGGCGTTCTACGGGATCCAGCGGTTCGACGCGTTCCAGGAGTCGCTCGGGATCGCCCGCAACACGCTGACGGACCGGCTGCGCCGGCTGGTGGAGGAAGGGCTGCTGGAGAAGCGGCCGTACCAGACGGAGCCGGTTCGCCACGACTACCTGCTCACCGAGAAGGGCCGCGACTTCTTCGGCGTGCTCCTGGTGATGAACCGATGGGGAGACCGCTGGCTGGCGGGTGAAGCGGGTCCGCCGGTGGCGACGCGTCACGAGGTGTGCGGCCAGGAGACCCATGCCGAGGTGGTGTGCGCCGCCTGTGGCGAACCCATGGACGCGGACAACACCCGTTCCGTCATGGGCCCCGGATATCCGCCTCAGCTGGCCCAACGGCCGGATGTGCGGGAGCGGTTCGCGGGCTGATCCGGTTGCGCCGGGCGGTCGCGGGCACCCTTGACAGGTGAGTCCATCTACGCAACTTTACTGGTCGGATGCTCAGGCGGTTGTTCTTCGCGGACTGGAGCGGTGGAATCATGGAGTGGACGGGCGCGCGCTATGCGGACACGCCGACGGCCGAGGTCCACACCTGGATCGCCGCCGCGCCGGCCCAGGTGTGGAAGCTGGTGTCCGACATCGAGCTGATGCCGCGCATGAGCTCCGAGCTGCGGTCCGTCGAATGGCTGGACGGCGGCAGCGGCCCTGCCCTCGGGGCCCGGTTCGTCGGCCGGAGCAAGCACGACGCGTTCGGTGAGTGGTCGACCACGTCCCACATCGTCGAGTACGAGCCGCCGAGGAGACTCGCCTGGGCGGTCGAGGATCCCCAGCACCCGACGGCGGTCTGGCGGTTCACGCTGGAGCCGCAGGACGGGGGCACTCTGCTGCGGGAGTGGATGCAGATGGGACCGGGCCGTTCAGGTCTTTCCTTCGCCATCGACCGTATGCCGGAGAAGGAACAGAAGATCGTCTTCGTGCGCATGCGGGAGTTCGAGGCAAACATGACCATCACCCTCGAAGGGTTCAAGAAGCTGGCCGAGAGCGACCGGACCCCCGGCGAGGCGAGCCTGTGATGCGTACCTCCACCACGATCGAGGCCTCCGGGGGCGACTGGCGGGAGATCGTCGACTACGTCACCGAGGCGGAGCGGCTCGGGCTGGACATCTGCTGGGTGGCGGAGGCGTGGGGCTCCGAGGCGCCCTCGCCCCTGGGCTACTTCGCCGCGAAAACCGAGCGCATGCTTCTCGGCTCGGGAATCATCCAGCTCGGCACGCGCACGCCGATGGCCATCGCCCGCGCCGCGATCACGCTGTCGCAGATCTCTCAGGGTCGCTTCCTCCTCGGGCTCGGCCCGTCCGGGCCACAGGTGATCGAGGGCCTGCACGGCGTGCCGTTCGACCGGCCGCTGTCCCGGATGCGCGAGACCGTCGAGATCGTGCGACAGGCCGCCACAGGGGAGAAGGTCGCCCATGCCGGGCGAGAGTTCCGCATCCCGCTGCCGGGCGGCGACGCCAGACCCATGCGCCTGTCCATGCGTGCCGAGTACGACATCCCCGTCTACCTGGCCACCCTCTCGCCGAAGATGCTGCACCTGACGGGCGAGATCGCCGACGGCTGGCTCGGCACCAGTTTCGTACCCGAGGGCGCCAAGGAGGCGTACTTCGACCACCTGGACCGAGGCCTGGCCGACGCGGGTCGTAAGCGGTCCGACCTGGACGTCTGCCAGGGCGCCGAGGTCGCCTTCGCGGACGACGAGGACGCGCTGCGCGCGATGGTGGCCGGACGCAAGAAGGAGCTGGCCTTCAGCCTCGGCGGCATGGGCTCGGCGACCACCAACTTCTACAACAGCGCCTACAGCCGCCAGGGTTGGGCCGAGGTGGCCGCCGAGGTCCGGACCCGCTGGCAGGCCGGGGACCGGGACGGCGCGGCCGGACTGGTCACCGACGAGATGGTGCTGGCGACCACGCTGATCGGAACCGAGGACATGGTGCGCGAGCGGCTGCGCGTGTGGCGTGACGTCGGTGTCGACACTGTTCGCTTCTATCCCGCAGGCGAAACCCTCGACGCCAGACTCACCACTCTGGGCCGGGCGATCGACCTGGTCCGGGACATCGAGGACGAGGCTGCGCGGTAGGGAACGGCCGTAGGCCCGAGGCGAACGGCCCAGCTGGGGGCGGTCGACCGCGCCCGGGCGGGCTCAGCCGCGGACGCTGCCGCCGGCCTCGGCCGCCAGGCCCGACATCGGCAGGGTGATGGGACGGAAGGTCGGTCAGGGCGTCCTCGCTGTGCGGTAGGGAGTGGCCGTAGTTCCGAGGTGAACGGCCCAGCCGGG
>NZ_JBEYVP010000032.1:36638-137447 GCF_040644035.1 Streptomyces sp. NPDC047042
GGGGTGGTCGACCGCGCCCGGGCGGGCTCAGCCGCGGAGGCTGCCGTCGGCCTCGGCCGTCGGGCCCGGCATCGGCAGGGTGATGGGACGGAAGGTCCTGGTCAGGGCGTCCTCGCTGCGCGGTAGGGAGTGGCCGTAGGTCCGAGGTGAACGGCCCAGCTGGGGGTGGTCGACCGCGCCCGGGCGGGCTCAGCCGCGGAGGCTGCCGTCGGCCTCGGCCGTCGGGCCCGGCATCGGCAGGGTGATGGGACGGAAGGTTCCTGGTCAGGGCGTCCTCGCTGCGCGGTAGGGAGTGGCCGTAGGTCCGAGGCGAACGGCCAAGTTGGGGGCGGTCGACCGCGCCCGGGCGGGCTCAGCCGCGGAGGCTGCCGCCGGCCTCGGCCGCCAGGCCCGACATCATCAGGGTGATCGCACGGAACGTCATGGTCAGGGCGTCCTCCCTGTCCGGTGCGGCGGCGATGATCTGGTTGCCCTCGCACAGGCCGGCCAGCAGCAGCCGGGCGACCGTGGTGATGGGCACCTCGGGTCGCAGTTCACCGCGTTCGGCCAGCGCGGTCAGCAGCCGTTCGATCGGTGGCTGGGCGACGGTGTCGTTGATGTGCCGGTACAGGCCGCCCAGGACCGAGGGTGCCTGAACCATCAGTTCCCGGTGCAGAGGGTCGTCGATGGTCCGCCTCAGGAAGGCGTGCGTGAGGTCGTCCACCGCGTCCATGGCGGGCACGCCGGGTGCCGCGGCACAGATCGTTTCGCGCGTCGCGTCGCCCAGGACGCCGACCTGCTCAAGCAGCTCGGTGTAGAGCTCGGCGAACATCGCCTTCTTGTCCGGGAAGTGGTGGTAGAAGGTGCCCTTGCTCACCAGCGCCGCCCCGGTGATCGCCTCGACCGACGTCTCGGCGAACCCGTTGTCCACGAACAGCTTCCGAGCGGCCGTCACCAGGTCCGCCCGGGTCTGCTCCGCGTACATCTGTCGTCGGTTTGGCCCTCGCATGCGCACCATCGTATATTCGATGACCTGAGGTCAGTGAATGACTCGAAGTCATTCGATGGACGTCGGACAGTGTCCTCCGGAAGACAGGCGAAGCCGTGGAGAAGCGCAGGATCGTGCTGCTGGGCGCGACGGGGTACACCGGGCAACGTGTGCTCCGGGAATTGCTCGCGCGAGGGGAGAAGCCGACCTTGGTCGGGCGGAGCCGGACCAGGATGCTGGCCCTGGCCGACCGCTTCGAGGCGGACCTGCCGGTGGCCGAGGTCGACGTCACGTCGACGGCCGACCTCACGCGCCTCCTGGAGCCCACCGATGTCGTGCTCTCCACGATCGGGCCCTTCATGCGGCTCGGCATGGCCACGGCCACGGCCGCCGCGCGGGCGGGGGCACACTATTTCGACTCGACGGGGGAGGGGAACTTCGCCCGCCGCGTGCTTTTCGAGCTGGACGCCGTCGCGTCCGTCCGTGGCGCGACCCTCGTGCCCGCGTTCGGGTACGACTACGTGCCGGGCAACCTCGCCGGCGCCCTCGCCCTGACCCGGGCGGGCGAGCGGGCACGCCACGTCGAGGCCGGCTATTTCATCACCCGTTCCGGACACGGGGACGAGCTGCTCTACCGCAGCACCCTGCGCGACTCCTTCACCCTGACCACGGGAGGCACCCGTCAGACGCTCGTCGGTGCGGCGGCCGAGGACGGGTTCGCCTTCCGCAGCCCGCGCCCCTGGGCCGCCGCCCGGGTGGTCGACGAGCGCACGGGCAAGCGGGTGCGGACCTTCCACTACGGCGGCGTGAAACGAACGGCGATGACCGTCCCGGGCACGGAGCATCTGGGACTGCCGGAGGTCTTCCCGCAGCTGGAGAGCGTCGAGGTGGGCCTCGGCTGGTTCGGGCGGTGGACCCGCCCGGTACAGCTCGCCGCCACGATCCAGGCACCCCTGCTGCGCTCGGCGAGGGTACGGGCGGCGCTGGCACGCTGGTCCGAGAAGCTCCCGGGATCGCAGCGCGAGCCCGACACCGACGGCCGTTCCCTGGTGATCGCCGTCGCCCGCGACGGCCACGGCCGGCCCCTGGCCGTGACGGCACTCACCGGACCCGATCCGTACGAGATGACGGGAGCGCTCCTGGCCTGGGGAGCCGTCCACGCGGCCAGCCCGGATACCGTCCTCAAGCCCGGTGCGCACGGCCCCGTCGCCGCTTTCGGGCTAGAGACCCTCAAGCTCGGCGCCGCCGAGGCCGGAGTGCACGAAGTCGACGGGGCGGCGGCCCACCGCCGATGATGGCTGAACGGGCATAGATCACGGCGCCGGGGCGCTGAAACGAACGCCCGGAGAACCGTTGTGCAGTTGGTTAACAGAGATTGTTCGATCGGGAGCGGGCCGGCCCCTCGCCGGGACCGGCCGCCCCAGCGGAAAGGAAGCCGTCCATGGACGAGCAGGGTGAGCGCTTCGACGTCGTCGTTCTCGGTGCGGGTCCCGGCGGGTACGTAGCCGCCATCCGGGCCGCCCAACTGGGCAAGCGCGTAGCGGTCGTCGAGGAGAAGTACTGGGGCGGCGTCTGTCTGAACGTGGGCTGTATCCCCACCAAGGCCCTGCTGCGCAACGCCGAGCTCGCGCACATCTTCACGCGCGAGGCGAAGACCTTCGGCATCAAGGTGGACGGGGAGGTCTCCTTCGACTATGGCGAGGCCTTCAGCCGCAGCCGGAAGGTCGCGGACGGCCGGGTCAAGGGCGTCCACTATCTGATGAAGAAGAACAAGATCACGGAGGTCAGCGGTCGCGGCACCTTCCTCGACCCGCACACCCTCCAGGTGGCCGACTACGAGGGCAACACCCGCACCATCGGCTTCGAGCACTGCATCATCGCCGCCGGAGCGACTCCCAAGCTGCTGCCCGGCACCCGCCGCACGTCGCGTGTGGTGACGTTCGAGGAGCAGATCCTCGCCGACGACCTCCCCCAGTCGATCGTGATCGCGGGTGCCGGGGCCATCGGTGTCGAGTTCGCCTACATCCTGCGCAACTACGGCGTGCAGGTCACCATCGTCGAGTTCCTGGACCGGATCGCCCCGCTGGAGGACGCCGAGGTCTCCGCCGAACTGGCCAAGCAGTACCGGAAGTTGGGCATCGACGTCCTCACCTCGACCCGCGTCGAGTCGATCGACGAGTCCGGCCCGCAGGTCCGGGTCACCGTCACCGGCAAGGACGGCGCCCAGCAGGTCCTGGAGGCCGACAAGGTCCTGCAGGCCATCGGCTTCGCCCCGAACATCACCGGCTACGGCCTGGAGAACACCGGCGTACGTGTCACCGAGCGCGGCGCGATCGACGTCGACGGCCGCTGCCGTACGTCCGTCCCGCACATCTACGCCATCGGCGACGTCACCGCGAAGCTGATGCTCGCCCACGCCGCCGAGGCGATGGGCATGGTCGCCGCCGAGACGATCGCGGACGCGGAGACCATGGAACTGGACTACGTGATGATCCCGCGCTCCACCTTCTGCCAGCCGCAGATCGCCAGCTTCGGCTACACCGAGGCGCAGGCGAGGGAGAAGGGCTACGACGTCCAGATCGCCAAGTTCCCCTTCACCGCGAACGCGAAGGCCCACGGCCTGGGCGACGCGACCGGCTTCGTGAAGCTGATCAGCGACGCCAAGTACGGCGAGCTCCTGGGCGGCCACCTCATCGGCCCGGACGTCACCGAACTCCTCCCCGAGCTGACCCTGGCCCAGCAGTGGGACCTCACGGTCCACGAACTCGCCCGCAACGTCCACGCCCACCCCACTCTCGGCGAAGCGGTCAAGGAAGCGCTCCACGGCCTCGCCGGCCACATGATCAACATGTAGCGCGAGGCCCCGGCCCCCGTGCGCACGGGGGCCGGGCGCCGGTGCCTCCTCACTGACGGCGATGTCTCACACCGTCGCGCGGATGATCCCCACGGTTCGGGCCAGGTGGGGCTCCGCACGGTCCGCGCGGTGGGCGACCGCCAGCTCCACGCGGGCGTCCGCCCCGGTCAGGGGGAGGTAGGCGACCCCGTCGAGCGCGAGCGCGGTCACGGGTTCGGGTACGACCGCTACGCCGAGTCCGCCGGCCACGAGCGTGACCAGCGTCGAGGTCTCGCCGACCTCGTGCCGGATGTGCGGCTCGACACCGGCGTCACGCAGGAGGCCCAGGACGACGTCGTACATCACCGACCGGCGGTCGGCGGAGTGCACGATCAGATCCGCACCCGCGAGGTCCGCGGCGCGCAGTCGTTTCCGGCGGGCCAGCGGATGGTCCACCGGTACGGCGACGACGAGCCGGTCCCGCCGCAGGGTGTGCACCGTGAGGGAGAGGTCGGCCGCGGGCGGACGCAGCAGCGCGACGTCGATCGCGCCGGTGCGCAGCGCCTCGACCTGGTCGGGCGCGAGCATCTCGCCGCGGAAGGCGAAGTCGACGCCGGGAAGCTCCTCCGAGAGCCGTCGGGAGAGCGCGGGCAGAAGGCTGTACGTCGCCGATCCCACGCACCCGATCGCGAGATGGCCGACCGTACCGGCGGCGACCCGGCGTGCGTGATGGGTGGCCTCGTCGATGTCGGCGAGGATCGCGCGCGCCCGCTCCAGGTACGCCCGCCCGGCCTCGGTGAGGTCGACGCGCCGGGTGGTTCGATGGAGCAGATCGACCCCGAGCTCGGCCTCCAGCTGGCGGATCTGCTGGGAGAGCGGCGGCTGGGCCATGTGGAGCCGCTCGGCGGCGCGACCGAAGTGGAGCTCCTCGGCCACCGCCACGAAGTACCGCAGGTGACGCAGATCCATATGTCGTCCGTATCAATCGGCGCAGATATGTGTACTTCAGAATATTGTGGCCCGGGGCTAGCGTCGTTGTCATGAGTGCTTTCATCTACGCCGCGACGCGAACCCCGTTCGGCCGCTTCAACGGCGCGCTGGCCGGTGTCCGACCCGACGACCTCGCCGCTGCCGCGATCACCTCGACGCTCGCCGGGGTCCCGGAACTGGACCCCGCCGCGATCGACGACGTGGTGTGGGGCAACGCCAACGGCGCCGGCGAGGAGAACCGCAACGTCGGCCGGATGGCCGCGCTGCTCGCCGGGCTCCCGGTGAGCGTGCCCGGCACCACGGTCAACCGGCTGTGCGGATCGAGCCTCGACGCGGCGATGGCGGCGAGCCGGACGATCGAGTCCGGCGACGCCGAGGTGGTGCTGACCGGCGGTGTGGAGTCGATGACACGGGCGCCTTGGGTGCTGCCCAAGTCGGCCAAGCCGTTCCCGGCCGGCGATGTCACCGCGGTCTCGACCACGCTCGGCTGGCGCCTGGTCAACCCACGCATGCCGAAGGAGTGGACGGTCGCCCTTGGCGAGGCCAACGAACAGCTCCAGGACCGCTTCGGGATCTCCCGCGAGCGCCAGGACGAGTTCGCCGCCCGCTCCCACCGACTCGCCCACGAGGCATGGGAATCGGGCTTCTACGACGATCTGGTGACACCGGTCGAAGGCGTCGCCCTGACCCGCGACGAGAGCATCCGAGCCGGATCCACACCCGACGTGCTCGCCGGTCTCAAGACCTCCTTCCGTACGCCGGAGCAGGGCGGCACGATCACGGCGGGCAACGCCAGCCCGCTCAACGACGGTGCGTCGGCGGTGCTGTTGGGCAGTGAGCGGGCCGCCGCCACGATCGGGGCCGAGCCGGTCGCCCGTATCGCTGGTCGCGGCGTGATGGCACTGGAGCCGCAGGCCTTCGGCTATGCCCCGGTCGAGGCCGCGAACCGTGCGCTGGCCAGGGCCGGGATCGGCTGGGACCAGGTGGGCGCGGTCGAGCTCAACGAGGCCTTCGCCGTCCAGTCGCTGGCCTGCGTCGACGCGTGGAAGATCGACCCGGGCATCGTGAACCAGAAGGGCGGTGCCATCGCGATCGGGCACCCGCTGGGCGCCTCGGGCGGCCGGATCCTCGCCACCCTCGCCAAGGTGCTGCGCGAGACAGGGCAGCGCTACGGCGTCGCCGCGATCTGCATCGGGGTCGGTCAGGGCCTGGCCGTCGTACTCGAGAACTGCGATGTCACCGGGGCGGGCCGATGAGCAGGGCGGAGATCGTCGAGAGCGCTGATGCGGCGGTCGCCGGGATCCAGGACGGCTCCACCGTCCTCGTCGGGGGCTTCGGCCTGGCCGGAATGCCGTTCGATCTGATCGACGCGCTCATCCGGCAGGGCGCGAAGGACCTCACCATCGTGTCCAACAACGCCGGCAACGGCGAGGTCGGACTGGCCGCGCTGCTGGCCGCCGGCCGGGTGCGCAAGGTGCTCTGCTCCTTTCCTCGACAGGCCGACTCGTATGTCTTCGACGGCCTCTACCGCGAGGGGAAGGTCGAGCTCGAAGTCGTGCCACAAGGCAACCTCGCCGAACGGCTGCGCGCGGCCGGCGCCGGCATCGGCGCGTTCTACTGCCCGACCGCGGTCGGCACACCGCTGGCCGAGGGCAAGGAGGAGCGGGAGATCGACGGCCGCAAGTACCTGCTGGAGTACCCCATCAAGGGCGACTACGCGCTGATCGGCGCGCATACGGCGGACACCCTGGGCAACCTCGTCTACCGCAGGACCGCCCGCAACTTCGGACCGGTCATGGCCACGGCCGCGACGACGACCGTCGTCCAGGTGGACAAGGTCGTCGAGCCCGGGACGCTCGACCCCGAGGCCGTCGTCACCCCGTCCATCTACGTCGACCGGGTCGTCCAGGTGAAGGCCCGTCACTACACCGTCCAGGGGGCACGATGACCACCACGTCGAGCGATCGCGCACACGCCGGGGCACCGACGAGCGCCGACCATCAGTTCTCCATGGACGAACTGGCCGCCGTCATCGCACGCGACATCCCGTCCGGTTCCTTCGTCAACCTCGGCATCGGACAGCCCACCAAGATCGCCGACCATCTGCCGGCCGGCTCCGGAGTGGTACTGCACACCGAGAACGGCATGCTCAACATGGGCCCGAAGGCCGAGGGCGACGAGGTCGACCCCGACCTGACCAACGCCGGCAAGGTACCGGTGACCGAGCTGCCGGGGGCGTCGTACTTCCATCACGCGGACTCCTTCGCGATGATGCGCGGCGGACACCTCGACGTCTGCGTCCTCGGGGCGTACCAGGTCGCTGTCAACGGCGACCTCGCCAACTGGCACACCGGCAGGCCCGACGACATCCCCGCCGTCGGCGGGGCCATGGACCTCGCCATCGGCGCCAAGGACGTCTACGTGATGATGACGCTCTTCACCCGCTCCGGTGAGCCCAAGCTCGTACCCCACTGCACCTACCCGCTCACCGGCGTGGGCTGCGTCAGCCGTGTCTACACGGACTGGGGCGTCTTCGACGTCGGCGCCGACGGCATGCGCATCCGGGAGACGTACGGCATCAGCGCCCGCGAACTCGCCGAGCGCCTGGGTATGGCGGACCTCGGCTGATCCGCGACTGACCGTTCGGGCAACGTGCGTTGGCCCGTGGTCCGGTCACTTTGCCCTTCCCTCCCGGCGGTTCCTGGGGCAGAGTCGCGTTCTGAGGCGATGTAAGAGATCTCGTTCGAACGGAATCCTCCATGCGGCGTACCACGGAGTCTCGACGGAACACGGCCCCCGACCGCGAACAGACCAAGCCACAGACCTCCGTTCGCAGCCCCGGCACGATTCCCGCCACGACCGCCACGACCGCCACCGGGCGCCGCAGACCGCTCCGGGCCGGTTCGCCCGGTGCCCTGCAACCAGCGATCGGGAACGCGGCCGTCGCACGCATGATCGCGCGCGAACAGGATGGCGTGGGCGCCGACCAGGGCCACAGCGCCGTGCAGGCTCTCGGAGGCGGTGACGCGAGCCGGCCCGGTGCCGTGCGGGAGGCAGCGAGAACGGCCGGGCGTGGCGGCAGCCGACTGCCGGACGGTGTCCGTACGACCATGGAGAAGGCCTTCGGTACCACGCTCGACCATGTCAGGGTCTCGGTCGACCAGCAGGCCGCCGCGAGCATCGACGCCAAGGCGTACACCGTCGGCAGCAACATAGTCGTCCAGAGCGCGAGCGTCCTGCGCGATGTCGAGACGATGGCCCACGAGATCCACCACACCACCCAGCGCGACGCCCCCGCGGGCCTCAGCGACCCGGACGGCAGCTGGGAGCGGGAGGCGTCCGACGTCGGCGCCCGGGTGGCCCGCGGCCAGAGCGTCCACCGCTGCGCCGCGGACGGCGGGGAGCACGAGGGCGACGGCGTCCACCGCGCGGCGATCCAGCGCCGAGTGGGCTTCGAGTTCGAGTCGCAGTGGCGTGTACGCGATCACAACAACCTGACTGCGGAGGACGAGCAGAACTACCAGAACGAGGTCTCGGAGCGCGACGCGGTCCGGGGCGCGCAGGTGTTGGCGACGATCGCCGACCGGCGATATCACGTCGAGCTCCTGGACGATACCGAAAAGGCCATGTCGGCAGCGGAGCTGAAGAGCAGGTGGCTCGCCCCCGTGGCCGGGGGCAACCCCGACGAGTACCAGCTCACCGCCGGGGGCAGGGTGCGGCTCGGACGGCTGCGGCAGGAGGCCTCCCATGAGTACGACCAGCTCATGACCGCCGTCGAACTCCCGCTGCTCGGCAAGAAGCTGATCCGGGAGACCCCCATCCGCGGCCGGGACGTCCCCAAGATGGGCAGTGTCGGCGGCGGCAGGAACTACCGGCTCACCTCGGACGTCAGCCCGACAGGCGGCTCGGCCCTGGAGTGGGTGACCGATCCGCTGAGCACGAGGGACGACGTCGTCGAGGTGATGGGCGCGATCACCCGGGTCTCGGCCGCCATGGACGCGCGGCAGAACGAGGAGTCCTTCCTGCTCGAGGACGTCCAGGTCGAAGGTTTCCAGGGGAGCCCCGGGTTCATGGTGTTCCCGCTGCGCGGCGCGCTCCTCTACGAGCCCCAGATGACCGGCGGTTTCAAGCTGGACGAGCTGCCCCGGCTGCTGGAGTACCTCCAGGTACCGGACAAGGCTCCCCACATCCTGGGGCGGTCCGCCCACGAACGGCGCAGGGAGGCCAAGCAGGATCTGCACCGGACCACCGTCGGCACCGCCAACAGCATCCGTCGGTCGGCCGAGGAAGAGGCCAAGAGGCTTCCGCAGGAAAGCACCCGGGGCGAGTCGACGGACGGGCTGGTCGGACTGATCACCCTGATCGGCAGCTATCTCTCCTACGGTGCCGATCTGGAGATCAATCCGAACTCCAAGTCGATCGCGGGCGGATTCATGTCCCGGACCTCCTTCGCCCACAACTTCACGCTGCTGCCCCATCCACTGCGCATGTACTTCCGCAAGGACCCGGACAAGTTCGCCGCGTTCGCCCTGAAGGCGAGCGGTTTCCCGGAGCACGGGAACGAGCAGCTGTACTCCGGGCCCGTCGAGCACGGGGACGCCGGCCATCGCGAGCAGCGGCAGATTCCGCTGACCCGCGCCGAATGGCTCAAGGGCATACCAGTCGGCAAGGACCTGCTGCGGAACTACAAGCATCTGACCGAGGCGGAGAAGAACCAGGTCGGCGACCGCAAGGACGACTGGGACCACATCCACGGCTCGCTCGGCGCGCTCGGTTCGGTGGACGACAGGGTGGGCAGGTCGGGCAAGGAGGAGGTCGCCCTGGTCGCCGAGCTGCGCAGGATGAAGGCGGACCTGCGCACCGCTGACCTCATGCCTCTCGCCCTCGCCGCCTACGACCTGATCCAGCGCCTGAACGAGGGAAAGCCCCTCAAGTACGAGAAGGGGAGGGGATAGCGCGCGCTGTGAACAGCGGCTAGCAGGGAGAGGCCCGGCCGAGGATCGCCCGGCGCGTGCCGAGAGCGGCGGCCAGCAGGCCTTCGTCCAGTCTCATCTCGGCGTCGCGGGTGGAGTCGTTGACGGGGATACGGGTACGCCGGTCGATCAGCACCGTCACGGCCGATAGCGCGGGGCGCGCGTGGGCGCCCAGCCGGGCGAGACCGGCCAGGTAGTACTCGCCGAACCCGTAGTCGGCCAGCTGCGGCGTCATGAGCGCGAGCACCCGGGGGCCCGCGGACGGACCGGCGTGCCGCAGCCACAACGGGGCGCACTCCGCTTGCGAGCGCCCGGGGTGACGAAAGGTCAGGTTGTACAACTGCGCCGCCTGCCGGAAGGACAGCGGACCGGCGTCCAGCAGGGCAGCGAAAATCTCGGGGGCGTGAGCGAGGCGGGTAATGCCCACAGGCTTGGCGGCGAGGAGCGCGGCGGCGGACGCATTGTCGTACACCGGCGCGGCGGACGGCCGGCGGCGGGCCCTCGGGGACGGCGCGCGGTGGACTTCGTTGAGGAGTGCGCCGTGCGTCCGCCTCGCTGCCTCGGAGATCGAGGCTGTCACGATCGCCGCGTCGAGAGCGGGCGTGGGCCTCTGGCGGTAGCAGCGGAGGAGGAGCGGCAGCAGCCTGGTCGGGGCCGCCCGCCAGCCGTGGCACGCCTCGCGGGCCAGCTCGGCGCCGATGTCCCGGGTGGCGGGATCGGCGAGGAGCCGGGCCACAAGGACGTACGTGTCCTGCTCGCGCCTCAGCCTGTACAGGGCCTGCCCCCAGAGCTGCCCGGCGTCCGCCAGGTGGTGGGCAGCCTCCCTGGCGTCGTGGAGGAGCGCGGCGTCCAGGGCGCGCCATCGCGTGGGTGGCGCCGACCGCAGAGTTTCCAGGTGCGCGAGGAAGCGGACCGACGCGAGGTCATCGTCCGTCAGGTGGGCGGCGGCCGGACCAAGTGCCCTGGCCAGGATGGTCCGTACGACAGGATCGGCGAGTTCGACGAGGGCCGACAGAACCGGGCCGGGCTGCCCGCAGCGACCGAAGATGCACGCGGCTCGGCGCCGCACCTCGTCGGCGGGGTCACTGAGCCGGGCCTCTGCCGCGTTGACCGCCTCTGGCCAGGGCCGCTCGCGGGCCATGGAGCCGAGGAGGTCCAGGGCCTCGCGGCGCACGAAGGGGCTGTCCGCGTGCGCGAGTTGGAGCAGCCGGGTGGCGACGGGGCCGGTGCGGTCGGCGCGTACGGCCTCGAAGAGCGCGACACGGGAAGGGTGGGCGGGCGCCGTGGCGGTACCGTCGGCCACGGCCTCGTCCGGCCATGTCATCGGGCGGGGCGGTGGTCGCCCTTCCGCGTTGAAGTTTCGATCATGCGGCCGATGATCCCACAATCTCCACCGGCCCTTCGTGCTTTTCAGCTGCCGTGCCGATTTACGCGTGCCGCTGATACAACCCTCCGGCCGAGCGGACGGTCTCATGAGTGAGCGGGCAGTGACGGGGGCGGCTCACAGGGTTCACGGGGGCACCCTCGCTGACAACGGGGAGCAGTCATGAAGACAGGCACCTATCTGAAGATCGCGGTCGTCTCGGCGCTCACGGGGGCGACCGTGACCGTCGCGCCGGCCGCCGTCTCCGCGGCGGACGTTCCGGCTTCCGTCGCACCACCCGCCGCCGCCCGGACCTCGGCTCCGGCTTGGCACACCTCTCTGGCAGGGACACTCAAGGAGTCCGCGCTCTTCGACATCGCATCCGTCGGCCCGAACGACGCCTGGGCGGTGGGAATCCAGTGGGTCAGCTCGGTCGGCCAGGGCGTGATCCTGCGCTGGAACGGCAGCTCCTGGCAGCGGGAGTCGACCCCCGGCGTGGGACAGACCGGCGTATGGCATGCCGTGGACGGAGTGTCCGCGCGCGATGTGTGGGCGTACGGCTGGGACCAGCAGGGCGAGACGCTGGCGCACTTCGACGGCAAGCAGTGGAAGGAGGCGCCGCTGCCCGAGGAGAAGGGCTACGGCAACGCGAAACTCGCCGCCGCCCCCGGCCGGGTCTGGCTCGTGAGCGACACCGCGATCAACACTTACGCCCACGGCGTCTGGCAGAGCACACCCCTCCCGGCCGGTCTCTTCATCAACGCCATCGAGGCGCGCACCTCCCACGACGCGTGGGCGGTCGGGCAGTTCGCGTACGCGGGCCGGCCCAGCCGGTCCGTGCTCATGCACTGGGACGGCCGGACGTGGACCGAGACCGCGCCCGCCGGCAACGACCTTCTGGCCACGGCCGTGTACCAGGAGTCCGCCCGCAGCGTCTGGGTCACCGCCCTGGCCCCGTACGTCGAGGACGAACCGCAGAAGACCCGCGTGCTGCACTGGAACGGCCGCACCTGGCGGGATGTCACCGGGCCGGTCGACGGACTGTGGGCCAATGCCATCACCGGCGACGGCAAGGGCACCGTCTGGGTCTCCGGCGACCCGTACGGCTACGAGGGCACTGCCCTCTACTGGCGCCTGCGCGGCGGCGTCTGGACCTCAGTGGCGGGTGACGCCGTCCCCGGCGGCCAGACCCAGGCGTACGACATCGAGGCCCTGGCGCCGACAGGCCGCGCCGGAAAGTTCTGGTCGGTCGGCAACTACTCACAGATCGTCGGAGAGTCCACCTCGGCCCAGTACGAACTGATCCAGCGTTCGACTCGCTGAACCCACGTTCCTGGAAAGCGAGTTGGCGGCCTCGTGGAGTGGCGCCGGCCTCGACCCGCAGTCGAGGCCGGTCGGCCACCCGACCTGCACCACGCCAGGGTTCAGAAGGCGTGCGCCATCAGCTCCGCGAACAGCGCTTCCTCGTCGACATCGAGGCCCCGCGAGCGGAACCAGCCGCAGATGTTGGCGCAGTCACGCTGGAGGAAGCCCATCCCGTTGAGATTGCCGACCAGGTCGACGATCTGCGGCAGGTCGATGACGACCAGCCGCTCACCCGCCGCCAGGATGTTGTACGCCGAGAGGTCGCCGTGCACGACCCCGTTCTGCACCATCGTCGCGAGCGCGTCGGTGAGCTGCTCGAAGTACGCCGCCAGCAGCTCGGGTGAGGGCCGGGTCTGGGCGAGTCGGGGTGCGGTTTGGACGGTGCCGTCCTCGTCGACGACGGTGATCCACTCCATCAGGATCTCGGTGCCGTCGATCTGGACCGGGTAGGGGACCGGCAACCCGAGATTCCAGAACCGCACCAGCGCACCCCACTCGGACACCGCCCACTCACCGGCCGCGACCTGCCGCCCGAAGGTGCTCTTGCGCTTGACGGCCCGCTCGTCCCGTGAGCGCTTCATCGAGCGGCCCTCGGTGTAGGACGCGGCGCGGTGGAAGCTGCGGTGCTCGGGGGAGCGGTACCGCTTGGCGGCCATGACCACGCCGGCAGCGGGGTCGAGCGGGTCGGAGCGCTCGACGAGGTGGACGTCGGCCTCCTTGCCGGTCTTGAGGACACCGAGCTCGGTGTCGATCGCGCCCTGCGAGGTCACCACCCAGTCCGGGAGAGGCTCGGGGCCGCGGCTGAGGGGTTCGACGCTGAGCCAGGTCGACCAGCGCTGGCCGTCCTCGAGCTCGTCGTCGTAGGCATGGAAGTCGAAGACGAACCGTGGGTCGACGTCGCTCAGGTCGTCCGACGGCGCGATGTGCCGGTGGCCGTCGCCGCCGAAGGCGTCAGGAAACGCCGGGTGTTCAGGGCGCTGAAGGTTCTGAAGGTGCTGCGGGTGCTGCGAGAGATTGTCGTGAGACATCGCTGGAGGTGCTCCATGAGGTGAGACGGAAGCGGTCTGCGGGCAGGCCGAGGACAGTCGTGGTCACGGTCGTGCCTCCTCTCGTGGAGCACCGGGCGGCTCCCGGTGTCGCGCCCATGGTGAGGGCCGGACACAAGGAACGGCAACTGAATAAAGCGGAAGGTGATTTACGGGCTCCAGCTCAGCCGACGCGCCTGAACCTGTTGAGGCCGCAGACAGTTCACTCCCGGTGGTGGCGTCTGGCCGGTGCGTCTGTTCCAGGGGGTCGACGACATCGAGGACACCGTTGCCCGACTGCGCCCTCATGGCGCCGAACTCCTCGGCGGGATCGCCCGGTTCGAGGACAGCTGTCTGCTCTGCTACGTCTGCGGACCGGAGGGCATCGTTGTCGGACTGGCCGAGCAACTGAGCTGAGCAGCCGGACGGTGAGCAGCCGGACGGTGACGGTGGGGAGACCGGGGCGTCGCCGCCGGTGGCGGCTTGTGCCGCCGCCGGCTCACCCCGGTGTACTTGTCGCGGTCCGGCTGTCAGGCCGCGACGAGCTCGCGCTCGCGGTCCGGCGTCGTCTCCTTGGGCTTCTTGTTCGGCAGCGAGAGCCGGAAGACCTTGTGCCACGCGGAGAACACCTGCTTGGGCAGCGGCCCGCTGACGTACTCCAGCTCGTACTTCTCGAACAACGCGCGCACCTTCACGGCGACCTCGGCGTACCGGTTGCTCGGCAGGTCCGGGAAGAGGTGGTGCTCGATCTGGTGGGACAGGTTGCCGGTCATGAAGTGCATGGCCTTGCTGCCGCTGATGTTCGCCGAGCCCATCATCTGGCGCAGGTACCACTGGCCGCGCGTCTCGCCCTTGATCGACCGGCGCTCGAAGACCTGCACGCCCTCGGGGAAGTGCCCGCACATGATCACCGAGTGGGACCAGACGTTGCGGACCAGGTTCGCCGTGAACGTGGCGGCGAGCGTGGGAAGGAACGACGGGCCCGACAGCAGCGGGTGGATCACGTAGTCCTTGAGCACCTGCTTGCGGATCTTGCGGCCCACGGCCCTGGCCCGCGCCCGGAACTCCGGGTTCTTGCGGCGGCTCTTGCGCAGGTTCTTGCCGAGTTCCAGGTCGTACGCGGCGATGCCGTACTCGAAGAAGCAGGCGTTGATGAAGTTCCACAGCGGCTGGCCGAGGTGGAACGGGTACCACCTCTGGTCCTCGTCGACGCGCATGATGCCGTAGCCGAGGTCGTTGTCCTTGCCGATCACGTTGGTGTACGTGTGGTGCAGCTCGTTGTGCGAGTGCTTCCACTGGTCGGCCGGCGAGACGTGATCCCATTCCCAGGCGGTGGAGTGGATCTTCGGGTCCCGCATCCAGTCCCACTGGCCGTGCAGGATGTTGTGGCCGATCTCCATGTTGTCCATGATCTTCGCCACGGACAGACCGGCGGTACCGATCAGCCACGCGGGCGGGAAGATCGAGAACAACAGGACACCCCTGCTGACCAGCTCGAGCTTGCGCTGCGCCGAGATGACCTTGCGGATGTAGGCGGCGTCCTTCTCACCACGGCTGGCGATCACCTCGTCGCGGATCGCGTCCAGCTCTCGGCCGAGTTCCTCGATCTGCTCCGCGGTCAGGTGGGCGGTGGGGTCGATGGCGGTCAAGGTGTTCCTACCGTTCGATGTCGCAGGGGCCCGCCGCGGCGGACACACAGGTCTGGATGAGGACGCCCGGCTCGGCCTCGGTGATCTCGCCGGTGCGCAGGTCGCGGACGGCGCCCGCCTTGAGCGGTGTGACGCAGCCGAAGCAGATGCCCATGCGGCACCCGGAGGGCATCAGCACCCCGGCCTCCTCGCCGACGTCCAGCAACGGCGTGGCGCCGTCCGCGTCGACGGTCTTGCCGGTGGTACTGAACGTGACCTCGCCACCGTCGCCGGTGGCGACGACGGTGGGGCGGAAGCGTTCGGTGTGCAGGCGCTCCGGGACGCCGTACTCGGCCCAGTGCTTTTCGGCGGCGTCGAGCAGGCCCGCGGGCCCGCAGGCCCAGGTCTCGCGCTCGGCCCAGTCGGGCACGAGTTCGTCGAGACGGGTGATGTCGAGCATGCCGTCGGTCTCGGTGTGCAGCTCTACGAGACGCAGCTTCCTGTCCGCGACCAGGTCGTGCAGATCGTGGCGGAAGATCACGTCCTGCGGCTGCGGCGCCGAGTGGATCATGACGGCGTCGTCGAACTCGTGGTCGCGCAGCATGCCCATCACCGGGGTGATACCGCTGCCGGCCGTCAGATAGAGCACCTTGGCGGGCTTCGCCTCCGGCAGTACGAAGTCCCCGGTCGCCTGGTCCAGGTGGATCAGCGTGCCCGGTCGCGCCCTGCGGACCAGGTAGTTGCTGACCTTGCCGTCCGGGATCGCCTTCACGGTGATCGTGACGCGGCCGTCCCGGCGGTTCGTCGGCGAGGTGAGCGAGTACGCACGCCACAGGCGCACGCCGTCCACGTCGACCCCGATCCGCACGTACTGACCGGCCGTGTGCCCGCGCCAGCCCCGTCCCGGTCTGATCACGATGGTCGCGGCGTCACGTGTCTCGGGGCGAACGGCCTCGATGCGCCCTCGCAGGTCGGCGCCCGCGCGCAGCGGGCTGACCAGGTCGAGGTAGTCCGACGGCAACAGCGGCGTCGTGACCATCTCCAGCAGTTTCCAGGCCCTGGTGCGGAGGGCTGTACTCGTCATGAGTCCAGCTTGCTGCGCCTCAGGGCGTAAAGTCCTGTCCGCAGGACGTGAATCTGGTCGGCCGAATTGTTCGCAGGGAACAAAAAATGAGCCATGTGATGCGAAGGGCCACCGAGCTGGCCCTGGATGAGACGACGGTCACCGTACTGCGGGCCGCGCTGAGGTCCACCGCCGACGAGATCGTCCAGGCGATCATCGACGAGGTCCCTCCCTACGCCAACGCACTCTCGGGCCGCATGGGCGCCACCATCCGCCGGGCCGTCCGCACCGCCCTGGGCCACTACCTGGACCTCGCCAGCGGGAACGCCACGGGCGGCGACGCGGGTGACGCCGCGTACGAGCTGGGCCGCGGTGAGGTGCGCGACGGCCGTTCGATGGACGCCCTGCTCAGCGCCTACCGGGTCGGCGCCCGCGTGGCCTGGCGATGCCTGGCCGCGGGTGCCGTTCCGGCGGGTCTGCCCGCCGCCGAGGTCGCCAAGTTCGCCGAGCTGACCTTCGCCTACATCGACGAGCTCTCCGCCGCGAGCGCCGCGGGCCACGCCGACGAGCTGGCCGCCAGGGGCCGGGCTCATGAGCGCCACCTGGAACAACTGGTCCGTGATCTCCTCACCGGCGCGAGCCCGGACGTGCTGCTGGCCTCCGTTCAACTGGCGGGGTGGCAGCCTCCGGTCTCACTGACCGCGGTCCTGCTGCCCGCCGCCCAGGCCCGGCCCGCCTACCGCACGCTCGACCCGGGCACCCTCGTCCTCGACGATCTGCCGGACGCCGTCGGCGTGCTGCTCGTCCCCGACGCCGACCGGCCACACCTCCTGAGGCAGCTGACCGACCGCAACGCCGTGGTCGGCCCGGCCCGTCCATGGACTCGTGCGGCCGCCTCGTACGCACGAGCCCTGCGCGCGCGCTCCCTCTCCTCCGACATCCGCGACACCGAGGACCACCTGCCCGAACTGGTGCTGAGCGCCGACATGGACGCGTTCGCAGATCTGCGTGCCCGAGCCCTCGCACCGCTGCGGACCCTGCCGGTGGCGACCGCGCGGCGGCTGGAGGAGACGTTGCGCGCGTGGCTGCTGCACCACGGCAGGCGGGACGAGGTGGCGGCGGCGCTGTTCGTCCATCCCCAGACCGTCCGCTACCGCATGTCACAGCTGCGGGAGCTGTTCCCGGATCTCGGGTCGCCGCAGCGGGTCCTTGAACTGACACTGGCGGTCGGTCTCCGGGCTGCCTGACGCGCTCCTCGACCGCTCGCGACCGCGTCCGCGGAATTCTCGAGAGGGCGGCCTGTGCGGCCGCGCGCAGGCTCTCCCCGGCCGGCTCCAGGCGACTGAGGCGTCGCGCCGAGGCCAGCACATACGTACTGTCGGTACGCTGCCGCCCGCCGGATTTCAGCAGCCCCGCCTCAGTCAGCCGCGTGAGCATCACCTGCGGCATCCGGTCCGCCGCATCACCTTCGACCAGACGAGCGCGGAAATCGCACAGGACCGCCCGTCGCAGAGACAGAGATGCCCGAACTCAGTCCCTTGGCCGCAACGACATCAGGCCCGCCTCGACCACGGCACCGCCGCGCTGCCTCCCGGGCGGATCCCGCCCCCCGGCGCCCGGTGTAGTCACTTTTCAGCCATGCCGCTATGACTTCCCTGCACGGAAAGGTACTTCCGTACAGGAGCATGCACCTGACATCTTGCATCCACCACTCGTTACGTACGGTCCGGCCGGTGCCACCAGCACGGCCGGGTCGTCTTCGGAGGACGCATTGATACCCCTCACATTCAGCCGATCCAGACGCACACTGGTGCTGGCGGCCACGCTCGGCGCCACCCTCGCGTTGGGCGCCCCGGGCGCCCTCGCGGGCACGCTCCCCGTCGCCCCCTCCGCCCCCGCCACCAAGGCTCCCGCGCCGGCCGCGAAGGCCCCCGCTCCGGCCGCAGTGGCGGCTCCCCAGAGTGCCGGCTGGGTGGCCGGCACGCGTGCCTACCTCGTGATCACCGCCCCCGGTGACAGTTCGGCGGTCCGCTCCGCGATCGAGGCCAACGGCGGCACCGTCTTCTCGAACTTCGACGCCATCGGCGTGATCGTCGCGCACTCCGCGACCAGCGGTTTCGCCGCCACCATGCGCGGCGTCGCCGGCGTGCAGCAGGTCGGTGCCACGCGCACCTCGGACGTCCCGGCCGCCGCCTACAACCCGGCGATCCCGGCCAGTCCGGCCCAGGCGACGACCCCGGCCGGGGAACCGGTCCGGGCCGACATGAGCCAGATCAAGGCCGACCAGGCCTGGGCCGTGAACCCGGGCTCCGCCTCCGTCAAGGTCGGCATCCTGGACACCGGAGTGGACGACCAGCACCAGGACCTGGCGCCCAACTTCGACGCGGCCGACTCGGTCTCCTGCGCCTACGGCAAGCCCGACACCCGAGCCGGCGCCTGGCGGGACGTCGACACGCACGGCACCCACGTGGCGGGCACCGTCGCAGCGGCCAAGAACGGCAAGGGCGTCGTCGGCGTGGCCCCCGGGGTGACGATCGCCGCGGTCCGGGTCGCCGAGCCGGGCACCTCCCTCTTCTTCGCCGAGAACACCGTCTGCGGCTTCGTCTGGGCCGGTGACCACGGCTTCAAGGTCACCAACAACAGCTATTACACGGACCCGTGGCAGTTCAACTGCCCGGACAACATCGACCAGGCCGCCATCATCGAGGGCGTCAAGCGCGCCCAGGAGTACGCCGAGAGCAAGGGCTCCCTCCAGATCGCCGCCGCGGGCAACGAGAACTACGACCTCGCCCACAAGACGACCGACTCCGCGAGCCCGAACGACTCGACGCCGGTCACCCGCACCATCACCAACGCCTGCCTCGACATCCCGACCGAGCTGCCGGGCGTGGTCACCGTCGCGGCCAACGGTACGGGCGTCACCAAGGCCTCGTTCTCCAACTACGGTCAGGGCGTCATCGACGTCGCGGCGCCGGGCAGCAGCGTGTACTCCACCGTCCCCGGCGGTGGCTACGGCAGCAAGAGCGGCACCTCCATGGCCACCCCGCACGTGGTCGGCGTGGCGGCGCTCATCGCCAGCGCAAACCCGGGCATCACCCCGGCGGAGATCCGCGCCAAGCTGGCCACGCAGGCCAATGACATCGCCTGCCCCTCGGACAGCCGCTGCACGGGTACGACGGCCAACAACGCCTTCTTCGGCGAGGGACAGGTCGACGCCCTCAAGGCCGTCGGGGCCACCCCGCCGCCCGGCAAGTACTTCGAGAACCTCGCGGACTTCACCATCGCCGACAACGCGACCGTGGAGAGCCCGATCGCCGTCACCGGCGTCACCGGCAACGCCCCGGCCACCCTCAAGGTGGGCGTGGACATCAAGCACACCTACATCGGTGACCTGAAGGTCGACCTGGTGGCACCGGACGGCACCGTCTACACGCTGCACAACCACACCGGCGGCAGCGCCGACAACATCGCCCAGACCTACACCGTGGACGCCTCCGCGGAGGTCGCGAACGGCACCTGGAAGCTGCGCGTCAACGACAACGCCGCCTCCGACACAGGCAAGATCGACGCCTGGAACCTGACCTTCTAGCGCATGCCATATGTGCCTCGGCAGCGATGTACACAGCTGCCGAGGCACATATGCCGGAGGTGTCCAGAAAAGGGATGTCGCCGTCAGCGTCACTCAGGGCAAGGCATGTTGGAGACTGGCGAGGAGGCTCTGAGCCAACTGTGCGGTCCCGCTGTTCACTCCGGCGGCGGCACCCGCCGAAGCGCCCGCCGCGACGGGCACCAGGACTGTCCGGATCCGCTCGAGCAGGCCGCGCAGGCGGCCGGCGTCCGGCTCCTGCCGAGCCGCTTCGTCCAGCGCCGCCTCCGCGTCCCGACGCACACCTCTCTCGTCATCTGCACGCAGGCCCAGGAGTCCCAGTGCGTCCAGGAGGGCGCCGACCGCTTCGGCCAGGTCGCCGACCTCGGTGCTCGCGGGCAGGTACTGGCTCTGTGAGACGTTGTGGTTGCCGATGGCGATCTGGCTTCCGTGGATTGAGCCGTGGAACTGCGGCCCGTTCATACCCGTCACGAGTCCTCACCCCGCTTCGGCGTACTCTGCCCCGCGCCCGGAGGCGGGACATCATCCTGTGGTGTCGGCGGCAGGCTCTTCTCCACGCGACTCAGCCCTGCGTTGATGGCCGTCACGTTGATAGGAGTGCTCTGCGCTGCGCGGCTCAGATCGTCGATGTCCTGTAGGAGAGTGCCTTCGGCCTTGCGACTCAAACCCAGCGCCGGCACGCGCGCCCGGAGACCGGCAAGCATGAGCGGCAGATAGAGGCGACAGAAGACTGTGGCGCTGATGCAGGGCTGCTGCGGGAGCGTTGCCGCCACTGGCTGCACGGCCGAACGGCGAGGTGGGGCGGGCGTTCCGGTCGGGGAGGCACACTCTGGTTCAGCGGGTGTGCGCGCCGTGCCCGGTATGTAGGTTTCCTTGAACTGGTTGACCTGCGTCTGTGTGACGGTACCGCTCTCGATCACCACCTGGCTGTGGGAGATCGCGCCGAAAAAGTACATGCGGACGTCCGGTGCCGGCGGCGCAGCATCGACACGTCCGCTGGGTTCCGGGTCCGCCGTCCTTGGTCGTGCCTGCTGCACCCGGCTCCGTTCCTGCCTCCGGCCCCGACCCCGCGTTGCGCATGCCGCGCAGGTCGACAGGCGGCCTGAGAGGTTTCAGGGCTCCGCCGCGGACGGTCTCTGCGGCCACCGGCCGAGCCGGGGCACTGGCCCCGCGCGCAGGCATGTCCGGGCGTGGTTGTGCCACTGGTGCCTGCGCACGAGGAGACGAGGAGTCCGTCGTCCGTCGAGTCCCAGAGGGAGGCCGGGAGGAGGCCGGATCAGGTTTCGGGGACGGGCTTTGTGGATTGACCTTCGGTCCGATCATGTGTTCCCCCGGTCTTGAGCCGACACCACTTCGAAGGTAGCGGAGGGCCCCGGCTGTCCGGTGCCGTGAGGGACTCATGAGGCAAGCAGGCACTGTCGGAAGGAAGTTGCCGCGGTGGCCGGGGAGGCGGCCGCGGGAACCATGGCTGTACGCGGGTGCGCCTGGGTGGTGAGATGCGGATATGGAGGCTGTGCTGGCGAGCTTGATCGCTGTTGCTGGAACGCTGCTCGGATCCGTCATCACTTTTACCTTCCAGCGCCGCTCCAGTGCGCAAGCGGAGGTTTTCGCCCGCTCCCTGCAACTGCGCCAGGAACGTTTGACGACCTACAGTGCCTACGCAGGAGCGGTAACGGCACTCAAGCAGGGGACAGTTGCCCTGTGGTTCAGCCTGCGAAGAGACCCCGACAGCCCCGAGACCCGACAAGCCTTCACCGAGTGCGACAGGCTTGGCGCCGCCACAGAAAACGCTCAGTTCAGAGTCCGGCTCCTCGCCGAAGACGACTCGCTTGTCAGGCTTGCCGCATCGGCCTCCGAGGCCATTGGCCCGATCCGTACGGCATCAACGAGAACCGAACTGGCTGAACGCGAACAAGAGTTGCAGGACGCTCTCAACGCCTTCGTGGTCGCCGCCGCCATCCAGATTCATTGATCGACAAGACGAGGTCGGCTGGGGAAGGGCACGAGGGTGTGCGCTGGTTGAGCATCAGGAGCAGGATCGCTCCACCGGGAGGCGGAAGCCGAGCAGGCCGCGTTGCCCTGTCAACTGGGGTCGATTCGCCCGCAGGTGAAGGGGTTCGGGGTAACTCGGCTCCGTCAAGGGCGTCTTCGGCGTCATAAAGCGACGGGAGCGCCCTTCCGGCGGCTCGTCTCGGCCCAGGGTGCCCTCGGTAATGCTTCAGAACTGACCGCTTCGGGGCAGCTCCAAGCTGTTGTCGAGGGTCAGGCCGCTGAGCTTCTCGGGGTTGACCTGGAAGCGCATGTTCTGGATGCGGCCGTCGACGAGGTCGAACGAGAGGGCGCCGACTGTGTGTCCGCCGAGGGTGGCCAGGACACCGAGCTCGCCGTTGATGACGGCCGGCTCCATGGTCAGGGCTGCCAGTTCGGGCTTGGCCAGGAACCCCACGAGCCAGCGCGCGACGTGGTCGGTGCCGTGGAGGGGGCGGCGGGCGGCGGTGACCTTGCCGCCGCCGTCGGACCAGGCGGTGACCTCGGGGGCGAGCAGTTCCATGACGGCGTTCAGGTCGCCACCTGCGCAGGCCTTCATGAACTGGGCGGTGACCTGCCGGCGCCGGGTCTGGTCGGTGTCGAAGCGGGGGCGGCGGGCCTGGACGTGCTCGCGTGCGCGGTGGGCGATCTGACGGACCGTCGGCTCGGGTCGCTCGAGGGTCTCGGCGATCTCGGAGTGCGAGTAGCCGAAGACTTCGCGGAGCAGGAAGACGGCGCGTTCGACGGGGCTGAGGGTTTCCAGGACGACCAGCATCGCGGTGGAGACGCTGTCGGCCAGCTCGGCATCCGCGGCGATGTCGGGCGAGGTCAGCAGCGGCTCGGGGAGCCACGGCCCGACGTAGGTTTCGCGGGTCGCCCGCGCGGAGGTGAGGCGGTTCAAGGAGATGTTCGTGACCGTGCGCACCAGGTACGCCTTGGGGTGGCGAACGCCGTCGCGGTCCGTGGTGCTCCAGCTCAGCCAGGTGTCCTGAAGGACGTCCTCGGCGTCGGTGACGCTGCCCAGCATGCGGTAGGCGGTGGCGAACAGCAGCCTGCGGTGTTCGATGTACGGATCCTGCTCGTCCCTGGCGTCGACCATCGGGTCATGCTGTCAGCACCGTGACCAGGGCGGCAAGGCCCGGGATCATGGCGCCGACAGCCGATGCGCGCGTCATGCCGCGGGCCTGCGGGTGGCGTGGCCGCCCTTGGAGACGATGGTGGTGACGTTCATACGCTTGCTGAGCCGGTAGGTCGTGAGCGGGCTGCCACTGACCGTCTCCTTGTACGCGACGGCGATCCGGCCGGTGAGGTGCATGCGGCGGGGGGTCTCGTCGGCCTTGGTGAACTGGATGACGGCGTCACGGCGGCCGAGGCTGACCGGCTGGTGGAAGTAGCCGAAGCGGAACGGCTTGACGGCCTTGCCGCGCACGAGCCGCGCGATGGTGTCGGCGGTGTACTGGGCGGTGGGCAGGCCGCTCTGGCAGGTGCCGTGGATCTGTCCCCAGGCCAGACGGACGGCGGCGTCGCCGATGGCGTGGATCTCCGGGTGGGAGACCGAACGCAGGGTGGCGTCGACCAGGATGAGGCCGCGGTCGTCGGTGGCGATTCCGGCGTCGGCGGCGAGCGGCGACACCCTGACGCCGGTGGTCCACAGGCAGGCGTCGGAGCGGACGAGCCGGCCGTCGGCCAGTTCGACGGCGTCGGGCAGCACCTTCGTGACGCGGGCGCCGGTCTCGAGAGTGACACCGAGGCGGTCCAGCGCACCGAAGAGGTAGGCGCGGGCCTTGGTGCCCATCATGCCGCCGGGCTCGTCCACGCTGATCAGCGTGACGTCCAGGCCGGGGTGGCTCTCGGCGATCTCGGTGGCTGCCTCGATGCCGGTCAAGCCGCCGCCACAGACGGTGACCGTGCCGCCGGCCGCGGCGACCTCGGTGAGTCGCACGGCGAACCGGCCGGCGATCTCCGGGTTGTCGAGGGTGAACGCGTGGGTGTCGGCGCCGGGCACCTTGCGGGTGTCGGCCGAGGAGCCCAGCGCGTAGACGAGCGTGTCGTACCCGAGTGTCCGGGCGCCGTCGACGGTGATCTGCCGGGCCTCGGGGTCGATCGCGGTGGCGGCGCCCTGGACGAACGTGACGCCGGTTCCGGCGAGCAGATCGGGGATCCGGTGGTCGGCCAGCTCCTGCCCGGCGGCGATCTGGTGCATCCGCAGCCGCTCGACGAACCGGCTGGAGGGGTTGACCAGGGTGATCTTCACGCCGGTCCGGCGAGTGCGGTGGGCCAGCCGGATTGCGGTGAACAAGCCCGTGTAGCCGGCGCCGATGACGACTGTGCGGTGGCTGTTGTTCATGGCATCTCCCAAGGTCGGGCACCGACTTCTTTGCCGGTGACGCCCATGGGACAAGCAACCCGCCCCGGACGTGACAGGCCGCCAATGTGAACCACGTCACACGCATGCACGGTTGGTTGAGGCCAAGACCCAGTCGGTATCGGAGTGGCTTGGGCCCGCTGGTTGGGATGCGCAGGTTCCCCTGCGCTCCGTCGGCACGGGCGGCCGCAAGAGCCGCTGGCCGCTTCACGGCTGAAGCCCGGCGGGCAGCGTTTTGTCGTCGGCGTCAGCCCTTACAGGGCACGGGCGGCTCAGCCGGTACATCCCGGACCGGGGCGGTGACGGTGTCGAGGTATTCCTTGGTCCGCCGGTCGCGGGAGAGATGGCCAATTGGGCCGGGCTCGCGGCGGTGAACAGAACCCGGGCCATCCCTCTCCCGGTGCGTAGCCGTCGAGGGAGGTGGTGAGTCGACGAGAAGCTCCGACATGGCGGTGTCCTTTCCTGGGGTGTCACAAGCTTGGACCGGCCGGAAGCCGCAAACTGGCCGGGGTTTGGCGACGCGGATTCACTCGTCCGAGTTGTCCCTTCTGTCGCTTAACCGGCATTTGCATGCCGAAGCCACATGCCGAGCAGTATCCGTGCATGGAGAATCCTGCATGCGACGGAACACCGTCGGCGGAGGGGATTTTGTCTGGACCGGAGATCGTCTTCACGGCGGACTTCGCGTCTACCAAACAATGGGTGGCAGGGCGTTCGTGGGCATATCCGAACGGCGGCCCCGTCAACCCGGGCGACAATAAACTGGATTACCTGACGGCGGACCCCGCGTACAGCCGCTCGGGTACTTTCCGTGCCACCCGCCGCAGAGACGGCCGGTGGGACGCGGGCCTGCTCACCACGGAGGGGAGCGAGGAGGCCTTCACCGTCCGGGCGGGGGATGTGCTCGAGGCGCGGGTCAGACTGCCGTACGAGACCGGGGCCTGGCCGGCCATCTGGACCTGGCGGGACGGCGGCCAGGAGATCGATGTCTTCGAGTACCACCCCGACAACCCCGACCTCCTGGAACTGA
Source organism: Streptomyces sp. NPDC047042 (assembly GCF_040644035.1). NCBI lineage: Bacteria > Bacillati > Actinomycetota > Actinomycetes > Kitasatosporales > Streptomycetaceae > Streptomyces > Streptomyces sp. NPDC047042. Next base: position 61,876 of record NZ_JBEYVP010000032.1, read on the forward strand.
CCAACCACGTCCGTGGCGGCAACCTCTACTACCGCGACGCGGCGATCGGCCCGGGCGCGTGGGTCGACCTTCGTGTTGAGTTCGGCCCGAGGTCCGTGGTCTGGTGGGTGAACGGCAGCCGGGTGTTCGCCGACCGCCGAGGCGTGGGGCGTGCCTGGCACGCCTATCTCATCGTCAACCTTTCGGTGTGTGCGGGCCGTTATCACCCGCCACCGGCTCCCGGCGTCAAGGAGATGTCGTACGAGGTCCAGCACCTCGTGGTGCGGCGGCCGGCCGCGCTTGTGGAGGCACTGTCCGACGAGTCCGAGGCGCTGGCCGACAGCGACGGACCGTGAGCCTGTGGGTGACGGCGATACTCCGCAGCCCAGAAGCGGCGGACGCGGGGGCTGTTACGCACTTTCAGGTGGCGGTGTTGCGACGTCCGGGCGGTGTCGGCCCGCCCTCTGGCAAGCAGGATGCCGCCGCCCTCCACCACGTCGTGCTCCTCGCCCGCTGGTGGCCGTCGACAGCAGGCGCGAAGCATGCGGCACTGACAGCCCTCCTCTCCACGACCGACGAGAGGGGAGGGCGGGGGAGGAGGACTGTCCGAGCGTGCTCTCGCCGAGGCGTGAGGCCGTTGTCAGCTCACCGCGTACGCGTTGTACACCGTGGTCGTCGCGCTGTCGCCGTGGGTGTCGGTGACCGTTGAGCGCAGGCCGACTCGGCCGGCGGACGCCGGGTTGTGGACGCTGGTGGTCCAACGGCCGCCCGACAGCTTCGTCGCGGAAGCGTGCCAGTGGGCTCCGTTGTCCGTGGTGTACCAGGCGTGAACCGACTTCACACTGTCCGACAGCCGGCCCACCGTGCTGTCGCCGGTGGCGTTGCGCTGCATGCCCAGGACGACGGTGGTGGTCGCCCCGGGCGGCGCCTGGTTCCTGCTGTTGAGCGAGTTGGGCCAGAACCGGGTGATGTAGTCCCGGATCTGCTGGTTCTTGCCGGTGTCCGCGTAGAAGCGCAGGCTGAGACTGGAGCTGGTCGACAGGGAACCCGCCGGGAGACCGCGCCGGCCGGTCTCGGCAAGCGTGTACCAGCCCGTGCCGGGGATCCGGAGATGCGAGCCCATGTCGTCCCCGTGCGTGTAGTCGCGCGAGTAGAGCGTCTTGCCCGCGTGGGTCAGTTTCACGCTGCCGGCGGCCAGCGTTCCGCCGTTCGGGAGGGTGGGGTCGGCGAACATGTCGACGCTTCCGAAGTACAGCTGGTGGTACCACGTGTACGGCAGCTGTCCGCTGGGTCCCCAGACCGCGTGGCCGATGTTCAGCGTGGTCGTCCTCCCGGCCGCGTACGCGTGGAACGAGTTGTAGACGAGGTCGTGGCTGTCCTGGCTCACGTTCCACTGACCGGGTGGGACGTGGACAGCGAAGGAGTTGGGCAGCTCGCGCTGGAACTGGAGCGAGTTGGTGAACATCGGGCAGGCGTCGACGCCCGTCGACTGGTTGCCGAACGAGAACCGCGCCTGTCCGCTGTCCGGGCCGGAACGGGCGGACACCTTGAGTGTGGTCAGCCCGGTCCTCCTGATCGTCGCGGACACGCCGGACGGCACGCCGCCCCGGTGCGCGGCGGACGCAAGCCAGAAGTCGCCGCCGGTCGCCGACCGGGGCTCATAGGTGGTGGCGTAGGACAGCTCGTACGCCTTGCTGCTCGTCGGGATGACGTACAGATGGCCCGACTCTGTCGAAAAGCCCATGGATGCGGGGCTGTTGTCGGTGGTGCAGACGTACGCGCTGACCGTGTGGTCGTATGCGCTGCCCGGGTTCGGGCTGAGCGAGACATTGACCTGGTGGCCTGTCCTGGCGTCGAACGTGGTCTTCGTGGCGCCGGAGACCTTCACGCTGTGGCCGCCGACGGTGGCTCCGTCGCCCTGGGCGTCGGTGAAGGACGTGGCGAGTTCGTAGCTGCCGTTGGGCAGTGACGCCGCCTTGTTGCTCTCGATGTAGCGGAAGTCGGACGTCGTCGTGTTGTAGACCGCCACCTGCGCGTAGACCGGCTTGCCGCTGCGGTCCAGCGTTCTGACGGTGAGCGACCCCTTGGTCGCGGCCGACGCGGTGGAAGCGCCGGTCAGGAGAAACGGCGCGAGTACGGTGACGACACCCGCGACCACGGCGGTTCGCCGCATGAAGCCCCCCAGGCTGTGTGGATGAGGCGAACCGGTGTTGGGTCCGCGATCCTCAAACTTCCTTACGGCAGGCCCGGTTTGGTTCACAGTCGAGTCGCCCATGGATAAAGAATCAGCCACGCCACCGCAAAGACCGTGCGGATGCCGGGGAGCGCCTCCGTCGTGGAGTTTGGCGGGGTGCCTCGGACCACTGGCGCAGTCGGTGCTGAGCGCGGGATGTCACCCACCATCCCGTTCTCGCAGGCCTTCAAGGTCCATGTGCCGAGGCCGGATCGGGCCATGGGCGGGTTCCCATGCCCGGCCGGGTCACCAGCGTGAGCGGCGGTCAGCCACGCTGCCGTGCCAGGTTCGGTGACCGCAACGAACTCCTGCCGGCCCTGCTGGACGACGTCGAGGCCGAGTTCTTCGATGCGTACACCTCAGGACCGCCGATCACGCCATACTCGCTCTTGCCCTTGCCCTTGCCCGCTGCCCGATGATCAGGCGAGGTTCTTGGTGAAGAACTCCTCCAGTTTGTCGAACGGGATCAGGTCCGTCCTGTCGTACAGGTCCACGTGGCCGGCGTTCGGGACGGAAAAGAGCTCCTTGGGCTCGGCCGCGAGGTCATGGGCGTCCTCGCTGAAGTAGCGGGAGTGGGCGTGCTCACCGGTGACGAACAGGATGGGCCGCGGCGAGATCGACTTGATGTGGGTGAGCAGCTCGAAGTTCATCATCGACATGCTGCTGGTCATGGTGAACTGGGTGAGGGAGTTGGGGTGATAACCCCGAGGGGTGGAGTAGAACTCGCCGAACTCGCGGGCGATCGGGTCGGTGTTCTCGTCGAAGCCGATCGGCGCTCCACGCGAGGTCAGCGTGGCCTCCTTGCCCTCGAACTCCGCGTACCGCTGCTCCGCGAGGGCGTCCAGGATCGCGTTGCGCTCATCCTCGGTCTGCGCGTCCTTCCAGCCCTTCGACTGGGCGCGGGTGATGTCGTACATGACGATCGTGGCGACCGCCTTGATACGGCGGTCCACCTGGGCGGCGCTGAGTGCGAACCCGCCACTGCCGCACATCCCGATCACGCCGATGCGCTCCCGGTCGACGTAGGCCCGCGTGCCGAGATGGTCGACGGCCGCATGGAAGTCCTCGACGAAGACGTCGGGGGAGGAGATGTGGCGCGGCTCGCCACCGCTGTAACCGTTGTACGAGGGGTCGAAGGTGAGGGCGACGAAGCCGCGCAGGGCGAGGTTCTGGGCGTAGATGCCGGCGCCCTGCTCCTTCACGCCGCCGTAGGGCGAGCCGACGATGATCGCCGGGTGCTCCCGGGAGGCGTCGAAGTCCTTGGGCAGGTAGAGGTCCGCCGCGATGCTGATCCCGAACCTGGTCCTGTACGACACCGGCGTACGGATGACGTTCTTGTCCAGGTCGAAGATGTAGTTGTCCGCGAGAGGCATGAGTCCGGCTTTCTTCCTGAGGGTGTGTCGGTGCGGGCGCTGCACAGGCAGGGCTGCACGTGGCCGAGTGCCGGGCGCGCGGTGGCGACCAGGCAGCTGATCACCGCGTGCACGAGCCGGGCTCGCGCCCAGGCCGGCGTCTTGCGCAGAGCCGACCGCGGTCGGCGAGGCAGCGCCACGTCACCCAGGTAACCGCCCTCTTCGGCCGCGGAGAAGGTCGCGTTTATGGGGGGCATAACCTCAACCTCCCTGGCCGGGAGTCGAGCAGTCACTGTGCGTGACAGGGCCCACTGGCGCACCACCGCACCGGCATCCAACACGTCCTGTCAGGCCAACTAGCCGTCTCCGCTGGGGGGTTGAGGTTATGCCCCCCATAGACACAACCTTCCTCGGACGTGGCGAGGTCGGTTGAGTGGGATCGACCGCCTGAACCCGACCCGTTGTGGAGTTGGACGTAGTCAGCAACCCGGCCACCTGAAGCATCGCGGATGTCGGCAGGCAGTACGAGGAAGCCCCGATCGCCTTCGGCAGCCCAGGAGTACCCATGTCCACTGAATCCGTGTCTCCCGTTCCACCCCCCACCGAACCTGACGAGTCCCCCTCGGCGCCCACCCGGCGGACCTTCATCGCCACCACGACCGCGGTCGGCGGTGTGGCCGTCGCGGGTGGCGTGATCGGGGGGTCCGTCCTCGTCGGTGCGGAGGAAGCGGCGGCCGCCGTGGCGCCCGCCAGCCGTGTCTCCCTGACGGTGAACGGCACCCGGCGGACCGTGACGGTGGACAACCGCACCTCGCTGCTGGACCTGCTGCGCGAGCACTTGGACCTCACCGGCTCCAAGAAGGGCTGCAACGCAGGGGCTTGCGGGGCGTGCACGGTTCTGGTCGACGGGCAGCGGCACAACGCCTGCCTGACGCTCGCGGTGCGTCTGGAGGGCGCAGAGGTCACCACGATCGAGGGCCTGGCGGACGGCGACCGACTGCACCCGCTCCAGCAGGCGTTCATCGACGAGGACGCCTTCCAGTGCGGCTACTGCACCCCCGGCCAGATCATGTCGGGCGTCGGCTGCATCGAGGAGGGCCGCACCGGCTCCCCGGAGGAGATCCGGGAGTGGATGAGCGGCAACATCTGCCGCTGCGGCTGTTACGTGAAAATCGCGCGCGCGGTCCAACAGACCGCCGGCCGGAAGTAGAGGTACGGCGATCATGTTCCCCTTCTCCTACACCCGCGCCTCCGACACGCGCGAAGCCCTCGACGCCGGTCGCCGCGGCGGCCGTTACATCGCCGGGGGCACCACCCTCGTCGACCTGATGCGCGAGACAGTGGAACGCCCCGAGAGCCTGGTCGACATCAGGGGCCTGCCGCTCGACAAGGTCACCGTCACCGAACGTGGGGGCCTGCGCATCGGCGCGCTGGTGACCATGTCCGAGGCTGCCGCACACCCCAAGGTGCGCGCCCTGTACCCCGTCGTCTCCCAGGCGCTGGAAATGAGCGCGTCCGCCCAGCTGCGCAACATGGCCACCATCGGCGGCAACATCATGCAGCGCACCCGCTGCACGTACTTCCGCGACGTGACCGCCGCCTGCAACAAGCGCGAACCGGGATCGGGTTGCGCCGCGCTGAAGGGCCACAACCGCACCCACGCCATCCTCGGCACCTCGGACGCCTGCGTGGCCACGCACCCCTCCGACGTCGCCGTGGCCTTCGCCGCCCTGGAGGCGACCGTCCATCTGCTGGGCCCGAACGGGGAACGCCGTATCCGCTTCGCCGACTTCCTGCTCCGCCCCGGCAGCACCCCCAACCGCGAACAGGCCATCCGACAGGGCGAGTTGATCACCGCCGTCGATATCCCGGCACTTCCGCGTCCGCTGAAGTCGGGCTACCTGAAGGTACGCGACCGGCAGTCCTACGAGTTCGCCCTGACCTCGGCGGCCGTCGCCCTGCACGTGCGCGGCGGGGTGATCCGCGAGGCGCGGGTCGCCGCCGGGGGAGTGGGCACCGTGCCCTGGAAACTGCCCGCCGTGGAACGGCACCTGGTCGGCGAACGCCCCTCCGCAGCCCTCTGGGCAGCCGCCGCGGCGAAGGCGGACAACGGGGCACGGCCCCTCCAGCACAACCGGTTCAAGCCCGAGTTGCTCAAGCGGACGATCGAGCGTCAGCTGCGCGTCGTGGGAGGTACGAAATGAGTCCCCAGCCCCAGGCCGCCGTCGGCGCCCCGATGTCCCGCGTGGACGGACGGCTCAAGGTCACCGGCAAGGCCCTGTACGCCGCCGAGCACGACATCGAGGGTGTCCTGCACGCGGTCGTCGTCGACAGCAGCATCGGCGTCGGCCGCATCACGTCCATCGACACCGGCGCCGCCGAAAAGCACCCGGGCGTGCTGCGGGTGATCCATCACCGCAACGCGCCGAAGCTGCCGTACCTCGACAACCCTGGCTCGAACAACCCGCAGGGCCGGCGGCTGCGGGTCTTCCAGGACGACAAGGTCCTCTTCCACGGCCAGCCGGTCGCCGTCGTCGTCGCCACCACCCTGGAGGCCGCGCAGCACGGCGCGAGCCTGGTGAAGGTCGGCTACGACGCGAAGAAACCCTCGACCGACATGGCGCAGGCGAAGCCGGACGAGCCGACCACGTACGCGCGCGGTGACGCCGCCGCCGGGCTGCGCGACGCGCCGGTGCGCATGGACCTGGACTACCGCATGGCGCGCAACCACCAGAACCCGATGGAACCGCACGCCACCATCGCCCGCTGGAACGGCGGCAAGCTGACCGTCTGGGACAAGACCCAGTGGGTTGTGGGCACCCAGACCGAACTCTCCACGGTGTTCGACCTGCCCCTGAAGTCCGTGCGGGTCATCTCTCCGTTCGTCGGGGGCGGCTTCGGCAGCGGGCTTCGCTGCTGGCCGCACACCGTGGTCGCCGCGCTCGCCGCCCGTGAGATGAAACGTCCCGTCAAGGTCGTCCTGAGCCGCCGTCAGATGTACTTCGGCACCGGCTTCAGGCCCGCCTACGACTACCGCCTGCGCCTCGGCAGCGACCGGCGGGGCCGGCTGACCGCCATGGTCCACGAGATGGACGCCGAGACCTCGTCGTACGAGAAGTTCGAAGAGGCCGTCATGCTCGCCGGCCAGATGTTCTACAGCACGCCCAACGTCCGCCAGGCATACCGGAAGGTGCCCCTGGACGTGAACACCCCGATCTGGATGCGCGGTCCGGGGTTCGCCAACGCGTCCTTCGCCATCGAGTCCGCCATGGACGAACTCGCGAACCGGCTCGGTATCGACCCGATCGAACTGCGCCTGCGCAACGAGCCGGCCGAGGACGAGTCGAACGGCCTGCCCTGGTCCACCCGTCGGCTGCGCGAGTGCTACACCGTCGGCGCCCGGGAGTTCGGCTGGGACCGGCGCAACCCGAGGCCCCGCTCGACACGGGACGGCGACTGGCTGGTGGGGCTGGGTATGGCAGCCGCCGTGTACGACCCCGGGCGTTTCCCCGCGCAGGCCCGGGTCCGCCTGGACGCGGACGGTACGGCCGTCGCCGAGGCGGCCTCCAGCGACATGGGTCCGGGGACCTACACCTCCCAGACGCAGGTCGCCGCCGACGCGCTCGGACTCACCATGCGTACGGTCACCTTCCGCCTCGGCGACTCCCTCTACCCGCCGACCCCGCCGCACGGCGGCTCGATGACCATGACCGTCGTCGGCTCCGCCGTCCTCGACGCCTGCGACAAGGTCCGCGGCCAGGCCGTCAAGCTGGCCGTCGAGGACGAGGAGTCGCCGCTGTACGGCGTCGACGCCGAGGACATCGTCGTACGCGGCGGCCGGCTGCACGTACAGAGCAACCCCACCCGCGGCGAGACCTACCAGCGGCTGCTGACCCGCAACAAGCTCACCCACCTCGAAGCCGACGGCGCGTACGCCGGGGCGCCGGAGCCCGCGCGTCACTCGTACTTCTCCTATGGCGCGGTCTTCACCGAGGTGGGCGTCGACGCCACGCTCGGCCTGGTCCGGGTACGGCGGATGCTCGGGGTCTACGACGTGGGCCGCATCGTCAGTCCCAAGCTGGCGGACAGCCAGGCGCTCGGCGGCATGGTCGGCGGCATCGGCCAAGCGCTGCTGGAACACACGGTCACCGACCACCGCGACGGCCGGATCGTCAACGCGAGCCTCGCCGACTACCTTGTCCCGGTCAACGCCGACATCCCCGAGCTGAAGGCCATCTACCTGGAGGGCGAGGACCCGCAGGCCAATGTGCTCGGCGTGAAGGGGATCGGCGAGATCGTCCAGGTCGGAGTGGCGGCGGCCATCGCCAACGCGGTCTACAACGCCACCGGCCGCCGGGTCCGCGAACTGCCCATCACCGCGGAGGCGTTGATCTGAGCCGGGGTGCCCCGGGCCACGGAGGAGGAGCCCGGTGCCCAGGGCACTCCATACCCGTCCGGCAGCCGGTCCCTCGTCGGCGGCCCTCGCCCACACCCACGCAGACAGGCAGGCCCATGTTGAACATCGCGGACACACTGCGCCTCTGGTGCCGCGAAGCACGTCCCTTCGCCCTGGCCACCGTCGTCGACGTCCACGGCAGCGCACCCCTGCCGGCCGGTACGTCGGTCGCGGTGGACAGGGACGGCAACGCGGCCGGCAGCATCTCCGGCGGCTGCGTCGAGGGCGCCGTGTACGAGCTGTGCCGACAGGTGCTCGAGGACGGGGGCGCGCCCCAGCGGGCCTGGTTCGGCTACTCCGACGACGACGCCTTCGCCGTGGGCCTGACCTGCGGCGGCGAGCTCGACGTCCTGGTCCAGCGCATCGACACCGTAGCCCAACCCCACCTGGCCGCCGCCTTCGAGGAGGTCGCGTCGGGCCGGTCCGCAGCCGTGGCACAGATCGTCGACGGCCCCGAGGAACTCCTCGGCCGCACGTGGTGTGTCTTCGGTGACGGCGAGACGGCCCACGGAACCCTGGACGACGGCGGCGAGGTGGACCGGGCGGTGACGGCCCAGGCCGATGCCCTCCTACGGACCGGACGCACCGCCCGCGTCGAGATCGGCGGCGACGCGGACACCTGCCCCGAGAAGCTGTCGGTCCTCGTCCATGTCCACGCGTCCCGGCCGCGCATGCTGATCTTCGGCGCCGTCGACTTCGCCGCCGCCCTCAGCCGGATCGGACACTTCCTGGGCTACCGGGTCACCGTGTGCGACGCACGCCCCGTCTTCGCCACGGCCGCCCGCTTTCCGGAGGCGGACGAGGTCGTGGTCGACTGGCCCCACCGGTACCTGGAACGAACCGAGGTCGACGCCCGTACCGCGATCTGCGTCCTCACCCACGACGCCAAGTTCGACATCCCCCTCCTGCGACTGGCCCTCGGCCTGCCCGTCGGCTACGTCGGCGCGATGGGATCCCGGCGCACCCACGACGAACGGCAGCGCCGTCTGCGCGAGGCCGGTGTGCCCGAGGCCCGACTGGCCCGACTGCGCTCACCGATCGGGCTCGACCTCGGCGCACGTACTCCCGAGGAGACGGCCGTCTCCATCACCGCGGAGATCATCTCCCATGCCAACGACACCACCGGCCTGCCTCTGTCCCACGGCACGGGCCCGATCCACGAACCGTTCGTCCGGCGCCGGTCCGGCGGTCCGCTGCGGACTGGCAGGGGTCAGTCGCGGACCTCGTCTGCGTCGTGACTCGGCGCAGCTGAACTGGACGGCGAGGGCAGGGGCGTGTCCCGCGCGGCCGTGCCGTCCGGAGCCCAGCACTGGAGGAAGTCCCGCACCTCCTGCTCCAGTCGGGCGGGGGAGTAGGTGGCCGGGTCCAGGGCGGTCATGACGCCGAGGCCGTCGACGAATGTGGCCAGGGTCGAGGCCGCGCGGGCCGCCTCCCAGGGCGGGACAAGGATTCCTTCCTCGACGCAGGACTCGACCAGTTGCCGTATCCGGCCGTGGTAGTCCTTGTGCTCCTCCAGTACCGCCTCGGCGAGCGGCGGATGGTCCGCCACCCGTCCCATGAACCCGAGCCAGATTTTGAAGTCCAGCCGGGACTGGGCATCCACGGGGAGCGCGCGGAGAAGAACGCCGATGAGGCGTTCCAGCGCGGGTGTCTCGGTCGTAGGGCCCAGCTCCTGCTCGCGCTGGAGAGCCAGCCTGTAGGCGAAGAGGAGCAAGTCGTCACGGTCGCGGAAGTAGTGGGCGATCACGCCCCGCGTCCACCCTGCCTCCGCGGCCACGGAACGGATCGTGGCCCCCTCGACACCCTCGCGTTCCACCACCGCCCACAGTGCGCGGGCCAGATCCTTCTTGCGCTCGTCGTGGTCGACGATCTTGGGCACGCTTCCTCCCGTGTTACGCCTGACTCGGCGGCTGTCGCGACTTCCCCGCTCCGGTGCTGGTCAGGTCCGTGCCGGAGTTCGGTGGTCGCCATTTTTGCATTCACCCTCTTGACGCCGACCCGGCACCGGGTTTTTTATGACGTTGTCATTTTAAGCGCGGGTCGTCGTCACGCCTAGTAGTCTCCGCAGCCCGCATGCCGTCACCCCACTGCCCTTGCGCGGCCGTCCCGCCGTCATCAGCAGGCACAGCCGGACACCGGGTGGACCGCACCCCGTCACTTGCTCTGCCTTCCGGTTTGTCCGCCTACCTGCCCGAAGGGAACCCCCGATGCCACCAACCGCCGACGGCACCATCGAAACGAACTCCGAGCGAGGAAGCACGGACAGCCACGCCCACACCCTCAAGCCGGGTGTGCTCGGAGTGACCGCGGTGGCCTTCCTCGTCGTCTCGGCCGCCGCACCGCTGAATCTCCTGGCCGGCTACGGCCCCCTGGGCTACATGGTCGGCGGGCTCGGTGCCCCGGTCGGGTTCGTGCTCGCCGGCCTGGTGCTCGCCACGTTCGTCGCCGGTTTCATGGCGATGAGCCGGTACATGCACCGCCCGGGTACGTTCTACGCCTACGTCGAGCGCGGACTGGGCAAGGACCTGGGCCGCGGGGCCGCCGCGGTGGCGCTGATCTCCTACCTGGCGATCCAGGTGGGCGCGATGGGCATTCTGGCCACGGTCTCCCAGTCACTGATCGACAACTTCTTCGGCCTCCACGTCCACTGGGCGATCATCGCTGTCGTCCTCCAGGCGATCATCTGGTACCTGGGGCGGCGGGGCATCGACATCGGCACGAAGGTCCTGGGGGTCCTGCTGTTCGCCGAGATCGGCATCCTCGCCGTCATCGCCGTGTGCGTCCTGGTCAAGGGAGGCAGCAGCGAGGGCATCCACGCCGGTTCGTTCGCCCCGTCGAACGTCTTCACCTCCGGCATGGCGGCGTCGTCCGTCGTCTGGTTCGGCGCCTTCCTCGGTATCGAGTACACCGCGATCTACCGGGCGGAGACCAGAGACCCCGAGCGCACCCTTCCCCGCGCCGCATACGTCTCCCTGATCTTTCTGGCCGTCTTCTACTGCTTCGTCAGCTGGGCCATCGTCCAGGCTTTCGGCGACTCGGCCATCGCGACGGCGGCCGGTGACCACCCGACGGACATGGTCTACCTGGTCGCCGAACGCTACGTCGGCACCTGGGCGGGCGACCTGACGCAGATCCTGATGGTCACCAGCAGCATCGCCTCCGGCCTGGCCTACTTCAACGCCATCAGCCGCTACGGGCACAGCATGGCCGGCGAGGGCATGCTGCCCAAGAGGATGTCGCGCGTGCATCCCGTGTACCGCTCCCCGAACAACGGCAACCTGCAGGCCGTCATCACCGTCGGCGCGGTCTTCCTGTTCACCGTGGCCGGCCTCGACCCGTATTCGAACATGGTGGTCTGGATGAGCACGCCCGGTGTCCTCGGCATCATCGTGCTGATGACCCTGACCGCGGTGGCCGTCGTCTCCTTCTTCTGGCGCCGGCAGCAGTCCTCGCACGACCGCTGGATCATTGCGGTGTCCACCGTCTCCGCACTCCTGCTCGGGACGGTGACGTATCTGCTCATCGACAATGTCGCGCTCATGACCGGCAGCACGGGAGCCGTCAACACCTTCGCCGTCACGCTGCCGTTCGCCGCCTTGCTCCTCGTGGCGGTCGTCAGCCGCCTTCGAGGCGGGCGCGGTGCCGTCGCGGCCATCGACACCGACGCCTGACCCCGAGAACCGAAGGGAGCAACACCGCATGCACGCGCAAACCGTCTTCCTCGGAGGCCCCGTCCACACCGTGGACGCCGCCCGTCCCTGGTGCACCGCGGTGGCGGTCGTCGAGGGCCGCGTCGCCGCCGTCGGCCAGGAGCACGATGTACGGGATTTCATCGGACCGCGGACCGAAGTCGTCGACCTCCAGGGCAAGCTCCTGCTTCCCGGCTTCCAGGACGCCCACGTCCACCCCGTCTTCGCCGGCCTCCAACTCCTCGACTGCGACCTGGGCTCCGCGCGAAGCGCCGACGACTACCTCGCGGTCGTCGCGGACTACGCGGCGAGCCACCCCGAACGGTCCTGGATCAGGGGTGGAGGCTGGACCTTCACCGCCTTCGGCATGGCCATGCCCACCAGGGAGCAGCTGGACAGCGTGGTCAGCGACAGGCCGGTCTATCTCTCCGTACGGGACGTCCACAGCGCCTGGGTCAACAGCCGTGCCCTGGAACTGGCCGGCATCGACGAACGCACCGACGATCCCGCGGGCGGCCGGATCGAACGCGACGCGAACGGCCGCCCCAGCGGAGTCCTCCACGAGCAGGCCATGGAGCTGGTGGCACGGTTTCTCCCGGAGCCGACCATGGACGACCTCCGGGCCGCCCTCACCACCGCGCAGCGCCACCTCCATTCCCTGGGCATCACCGCCTGGCAGGACGCCCTCGTCGGTTCGTACGGAGGCCAGCCCGACCCACTCGACACATACCTCGACGGGGCACGCTCCGGCCTGCTGACCGCCCGGGTACGCGGCGCCCTCGGGTGGGACCCGGACCAGGGCCTCGAGCAGATCGGCTCGCTGCTCGAGCGCAGGGAACGCGGCCGAGCCGGCCGGTTCACGGCGGCCACCGTCAAGATCATCCAGGACGGCATCCCCGAGAACGGGACGGCAGCGCTCACCGACCCCTACCTCGACAAGTGCGGCTGCCCCACGGACAACCGCGGCCACTCCATGGTGGAGCCCGAACGCCTCAAACGTGCCGTCACGCAACTCGACGCCCACGGATTCCAGCTGCACTTCCACGCCATCGGAGACCGGGCGCTCACCGAGATCCTCGACGCCCTGGAACACGCCCGGAAGACCAACGGCGACACCGGGCTGCGTCACCACATCGCCCACCTCCAGGTCGTACGGCCCGAAGACGTCTCCCGCTTCCGAGCACTGGACGTCACCGCCAACATTCAGCCCCTCTGGGCCGCCCACGACGACCAGATGGACGACCTGTGCATCCCGGTCCTGGGCGAGCAACGCGCCGCCTGGCAGTTCCCCTTCGGGGATCTCCGGCGCGCCGGCGTCACCCTCGCCGCCGGCAGCGACTGGGGTGTCACCTCGGCCGACCCCCTCCTGGGCATCCACGTCGCGGTCAACCGCGTCCTGCCCGACGTACACGGCAAGCGTGAGGTGTTCCTCCCCGAGCAGCGTCTCGACCTGGCCGCCGCGATCCGCGCCTACACAGCAGGCAGCGCCTACGCCAACCACCTGGACGACACGGGCTCCATCACCGTCGGCAACCGCGCCGACCTGGTGTTCCTCGACCGCGACCCCTTCGACGGACCACCCGAGCACATCGCTCACACGCGAGTCCTGCGCACCTACATCGAGGGCACCCTCGTGCACGCCGTCGACTGACCCGCAGATCAACACCGCACTCCAACACATCGAGGTAGATTTTTTATGGCCCCCGCCATTCGTCCCCCCGAGACCGCCCAGGCATTGCCCCGTGAGGCGTACCTGTCGCAGGAGCACTTCCAGAAGGAACTAAAAAAGATCTTCTACTCGACGTGGCAGTACGCCGGACACGTCTCGGAGTTCCCGACGACCGGTTCCTACAAGCGCTTCGCCGTCGGCGACGTAGACCTCCTTCTGGTCCGTGCCGGCGACGGCGCGATCAACGCACTGCACAACGTGTGCCGTCACCGCGGGTCACAACTCGTCTCTGACGAGACCGGAACCTGCAAACGCGCCCTGACCTGCAACTACCACGGCTGGGCCTACAACCACGACGGCAGCCTCCGGGGCGCTCCCAAGATGGGCGAGGCCTTCGACAAGACCCAGTTCGGTCTGAAGCGCGCCCACACGGAGATCTGGAACGGCTGCGTCTTCGTCCACCTCGGCGACGAGACCCCCACCCCTGTCCACGCAACCCTCGCCGAGGTCGTCTGGCCCTACGCCGACCTCGACCGGGCCAAGGTCGCCGAGGTCGCCACCTACGAGGTGGAGACCAACTGGAAGATCTGCTGGGAGAACGCCCTCGAGTGCTACCACTGCGCGATCAACCACCCCGAACTCGTGCGCGTCTTCGACCAGGACGGCGACGCCGGCGGCGCCGACGGAGGCGAGGACTACGTCTACTTCGTCAACCCGCTCCTCGGCGACTCGCTCTCGGTGACGCGCTCGGGCCGGCTGGAGAGCAAGGTGCTCTTCGAGTGCACCACCCCCCTGGACGAGGCACGCGGCTTCTTCCAGTGGCACACGTCAACATTCGAGATGGTCGCCAGCCCGGACTGCGTCGCCGTGATGACCTACACGCCGCTGGCCCCCAACCGCACTCGCATCACCCAGACCTTCCTCGTACCCGAGAAGGCCGAAGCCGGCACGGACTACGACCCCGCCACACTCTTCGAACTGCACAAGCTGGCACGCGAACAGGACAACCAGCTCTGCACCTCGGTACAGAGGGGAGTCACCAACCCCGCCTACGTCCCAGGCCCCTTCAACGACATCTATGAGGTCGAGAACCTCCGCTTCCTGGACGTCTACTGGAAACTCATGGGCGACATCTCCAGCAGCGACTGACCGACAGGTTGAGAAGTCGTTTCTGAGGTCCGGGTGGCGCTGGGTGAGTGCGTTGCGCGGGACGCCGGCTTCCTGGGCCAGGGCGACGAGCGAGCGACGCCGGCTTCCTGCCTATGGGCCCCCACGCACGGTTCCCGGATCACTGCCTCGGACGGCGGCCGTCGGTGTCGGGAGTTTTGGTGAGTTCGGCGCGCAACTGGCTACGGGTGCGCACCAGAATCCGCCCGAGCATGTTCTTGCCGTTCCCGGTCCTGCCGCGACCCCAGTAGTGATCGGTGGTGGTGTCTTCGACGATCTCTTCGTCACCTGTGGACAGCAGAACGTCACAGATATCAGCATGCGCCCGGAACTTGGCTGCCACCGCACGGCGCATCACGTCGTCTTTGACCCGCTCCCAGTCCCTCCGCAGAGGTTGGGACGAGTCCCGCCCCAACTCCGCTGCCCGCAGCGGCGTGCGCGCCCGCCGGACGAGATCCGCATGGCGAGTGCCCTTGAACTTCTGCGCCTGGAAATAGTGCTCCGATGTTGGCCACCAGAGCCCGTCGAGGTCGAAGCCGTGATCGGAGAAGTTCGAGAAGCACCCGTAAGGGACTTCATCTGCGCCATAGAAGTAAATCGTCACACGAACCTCACGGGTGTTACGGAAACCCGCACCTTGCCAGGCATGCCCCAGCCCCGGCAACCAGTTTTCTTCGCCAGGGCCGCCCTTCACCACTACCTGGTGGGAGGCGGCCGGAGCGGAAGGGACGATCTGGGTAAAGATCGAACGCAGTACGGCGTACCTCCGGATCCGCGTTCACGCCCGTCACCCCATGCCTGCGCGTGTTCCATCAGGAGAAGCGCTATGACGCTCCCGGCCTCGGTGATCCGGCCGATTCGGACGGCCGTGGCGGCGGCGTCCAGCGTCCACCACTTCACCGTCATACCCGTCTCTGTGCCCTCCCGTTGAACTGTTCCCGGACGCAGATTGGTGGCCACGACCAGGTGCGTCCTCGCGCGGGTCGTCGCGGGCAGCGGATCGACAGTCGCCAGCAGACGCAGGTCACCAGCGACCTGCCCGGTCTCTTCCTCAAGCTCCCGCCGGGCCGCGTCAAGCGGGTCCTGTCCCGCGCAGCCGCCGCCCGGCAGGTGGAGTACACGCCGCTGCTGGAGGTAGAAGTCGTCCTCGACCAGAACGACCCGGCCCTCGTCATCCAGGGCAACCACGCGCACGCTGTCCTCGACGACCACGTGCTCGTAGACGCCGGCGACACCGTCCGGGCGCAGCACTTCGTCCCGGTGCAGCGAGAAGAACGGTCCTTCGTGCACCACCTCTGTCGATGTCCGTATCCATCCCCTCGACACCCCGGCCTCCCCTGACTCGCTGCGGCTGATCGCCTGAACACACCCACAGGGACCTGCTGATGATGCCCGGCACTCTTCTTGAGTCTTGAGCCAGATCCTCGAGCCCGGAGGCGTCAAGGCCGCGCAGGCCGCGCTGAAGGACCTCGCCACCATGTCTTGGTGGGACTATCCCTTGCCCTGCGCGGCTGTTTCGCCCTCATTGAGGAACGAGGCTACGCCGGACAGGGGCGCCGGGACGGTGGAGACGGTTGGCTACGGGAGATCCGCAGCAGGCAAAGCCGTACGCACTGCTGGGCAGGACTGGGAGCCGCCCGCTGTGGACGGTGTCCCTCGGGCACGGACGGCTGGCCTGTGTCGTGGGGCCGCTGCGAGCTCCGACGCACCGGTCACTCAGTCGGCAAGTCGTGGTGGTCCGCGCCGCTAGACCTCTGCACGGCTGAGGATCGGGTAACTGGTGGAGACGGCGACGCCCCACGGATGCCTGCGCTGCATTATGTGTCCGATGACGTAGTCGCTCTCGTCGATGCGGGGGAGGCTGCGGGCGAAGGGCTCGATGAGGACACCTACGTCACCCGTGTCCAGAGGACGTAGAGGGCCTACAGGGCACGCTGGGTCGTACCCGTGTACTAGGCGCTCCGGACTTCGCGCCGTCGATATCAGACGGTACGGGTGTCTCGTCGAAGGTCGGATACACCATTGGCGGTTGGGACACGGCGACAGATGCGCCTCTCGCGGATTACACGGGCGTTCGCATCGACGCATACAGCGACTCTCAGGTGTATGACCTGGACGGGTGCGGGCCGCCGATCAGTTCGCCGTTCCTCGAGTCGCCCAACGGTGAACACGCGGTCGCTGGAGCGCTTTTCACCTCAGGAAGCTCCGCGCAGTGTGTAGGAGGCGAGGGGCAGAAAACCGTGACGCTGCAAGCTGTTGCGGACGACGGCACTGCCGTTCCGGCGAACCTGTGCCAGGCAACGGCGAGACTGCACAGGGGTACAGGTTCCGAAGGCACATCGAATATTGCATGATCGACCCGTGCTGATCGAACTGGTGAAGGTCGCGAAGTTTCCCGGAACCTCCTGGCTGGCGGATGTCAGAACCGCGTTTGGCCACACTGCGGTCCGCTGGTGCGGGGACCGCACGGCAGAGCCTGGCGAATACCACGTCGAGTGGACCATCGACGAGGACATCGTCTGGGGGCGGAACGCCAAGTCGGCTGCTGGTATCGGCCCCGGGCTCCGGACCGGCGGGCACTGCGTTGTGGTGCGGGGCCGGTTGAGCCTCACAGAGGACGGTGCTGCCATGCTGGACCTGAACGGCGCAACTGTCCTGTTGGACCTCGCCGATCCGCTACCCGACGGTGTTGCCGGCACCTGGGTCGAGCTCTTCATCGAGCGCGAGAAGATCGCTGTCCATCCCTACGAACTCTGACCAGATAGATCATGGCGGGCGGCCTTGGGATCCATGCGAACGCGGGATCCACCAGCTCACCGCGCTGTTCGACGAGATCCTGCTCATTGATCTGGATGCGACCAGGAAACAGCGACACGCCGTCACCCGGGATCTACCGCCGTTCAGTCGACGAGCACTCCTCGTCCGAGGCCGTGCGTTGACCACTTGAACCCGCACCGATGAGAGGCGCAAGCGTCCTGCGAGCAACCGCGCGGTCGGGCCAGGAACTGAGAGTCCGGTGTCGCCGTCATACCTTGCTCGCGACCACCATGTAGTTCTCGGCCTCAAGATCGAACGTGCTCAGTTCGGTCTGGAGTCCGACCCGGTGCAGATCGACTTCGAGTTCCTCGTACCGGTAGGGCCAGCAGGACAGCACTTCCGAGCGGACAAGAACCAACCCGGTCGCATCAACTTGCGCGATCGCAATCTCGATGTGGTGCTCCTCCGTCCAATGCGGCGCAATCTCCCAGCGGTAGACCACCATGGCATCGCGACCGTTCCGGCGGACGAGTCGGTCACTGATCTCCAGCCGGGAACCTCTGGCCCTCACGAGTTCCCAAGTGCGGGATGTGAGTACCAAGCGCCCGCCGGGGCGCAGAAGCCGTGACATCGACTCCAGAGCAGCCCGCCTGCCTGTCGCGCCCGTGGCATGGTGAAGCGAGTTGCCAACGCAGAACACCATGTCGAACGTGTTGTCCTGGAAATGCTCGGGCAGCTCTTCCCAGTTCGCCCGTACGGCCCGGACGGATGCCCCGAACTTCTCAGCCAACTCTGCGGTCCGACGAACCATCGCCTCGCTGGCGTCAGTTGCGACAACCTGCATGTCACGGCCGGCCAGGCCAACCGCCAACTGTCCTGTTCCGCAAGAACAGTCGAGGACGTGAGCGTTCGACGGCAGAAGATTGAGGACGTCGTCGAACGACGCAGCGAACTCGGCTGGAGGCAACTTCGCATCCGAGATGAGCCATTCGTACACCTCGGCAAGCACGTCATAGCCTGTCACAACCACTACCTCCGTCACGCGGCAGACTCACGGTAGGACGTCAGTCCATCAGCGTGGAAGCTGAAAATTCTGCGGTGTTCATCGAGCAGTCGCACCTGGCCGGCGCCGAAGCCGCAGCCGAAGACGAGGTCGACTTCGGCGAGGTCGCGGTCCGCCCACAGGAGAGCCTGCGGCACATCGCCGACAGGAAACAGCAAGTCGAAGCCTGCGAACCCAAACCGAACGAGGTGAAGACGGGGTTACCGCCCTTGGTTAGGCGATCACGCCGCCGCGATGGTCTGGCCCTTTAGCCATCCCCCGGTCTGGAAGCCCTGTCCAAGCACCCGGCACCTCCGGAGCCACAAGCCCGAGCGCTGCCCGGTTGTCCGGCCTCAGTACCATCCACGGGTGTCTTGGATACGACGTCGTAAGCGCAAAGAGGAATCACCGGCGAACCGGCTGCCCGACCTGGAGTTCCTCGCGCTGGTGAGACGCGGGCTCGAAGAGCTCGCGCCCGGCGTGACGCAGGGCGCCCAGCTCAAGGGGAACTCGTTGAGCAGCCCGCATGGTTGGGCCGTGGGCGTAGCCCCGCCGCATCACGGGGGCGGCCACCACTACGACCTCGTCGCGCTACCGGACGTCGGTCTTCAGCCGGACGTGCCGTGTTTCATGGACTGCGTTGTGTCGATGTCTGCCGATCCCCAGGATGCAGCGAACACGTGGGTGCAGACGGCAGGCGCGTGTCTGCTGGAACTCCTCGACCGCCGCGAGCGTTTCGCGGACCACGCGGGCCCCGACGACGAGCGTGGCGTGCCCGGCTGGCACGTGATCACGTCGGGCGCGGTCGGTCTCGGACACGATGTCGACGAGAACCGGCGGCTTCAGGGCGCGCTGTTGGAAGCGAACCTGCTGCACCGGATCGCGGACTCGTTCACCGCGGACCTGGAATCGCCATTCTTCAACGGAGTCAAGGTCTTCTATGGCGGCAGCCCTGGCGCTATGCAGGCTGAGATCCGCGTGAACGGTGAGCGTCACGAGGCCGCATCGGCAGCGATGGCGGCGCTCGGACTGCCCGAGCCAACAACGTTCACAGCGGTTCGGTTCTATGCGTTGCTGCTGCCGGTATTGGCGGGCAGCGGCGAGCCGAGCTATCCGACGGTCCGGCTCGATCTCGCTTCCGCCTCCGCGCACGCCAATGCCAATGCCCACAGCCATGGCGCCGCCTGCGTCTGCGCCTGCGCCTGCGATTGCGGCGGCCACCTCGACCCGGAGCACCCCGGCTTCGACCTGGCCCTGCCTCACCTGGTGGCCGAGCTCTCGGAAGAAGAACGTAGGCGCCGCGTGAAGTCGGACACGGGCATGATCATCATCGCGGAGGGCGTTGGCAACTTCCTCAAGGTCCGCCTCCCGATCCGTCTGGACGACGGACGCACGGTGGTCTACCTCGCCTGGGTCTACCTCGAGGCAGCCGTGATCGAAGACTTCGTGCAGCGGGTCCACAACGACGACCTGGCCGGTCACCGCTTCGAGGGCCTGCTGTGCAATGCCATCGGCCCCTGGGGCGAGGGCGTCCTGCGAGCCCCCGTCGTCCTCGGCGGCCAACGGATCAACGAGGACGGCTCGGTCCGCCCCAGCGAGGTTCTGGAGTCCACCGACCCCCTGCTCAGCAAGGTACTGAGCGAGAGCTGGCCCGCCGAGTTCGTCCTCGGCGACCGCTTCCGCCGCTCGCCGTCAAGCTAAGGGGTTGGCAGGGGAAGGCCTTGGGCGTTGTGCTGGCACGGCAAGAAGCCGCCGCCATGAGCCCTCGCCGCCGGATGAGTGAACAGGCCACCGAAGCCGCCGTCGACCAGGCATGCCGGGTCCTGCGACTGCCCCCAGAACACCAACTACCCAGATCAGATGCCCTCTTTGAGCTGTCACCCCCGCCCCCTGCGTCTCTGACCGCCCCTACCCCTCCTTCCTGAGGACGATGTCGAAGCTTGCCGATGTCCACGACCCTTCCAGCCGGCGGCCGCCCGGTGTCGGCGTTCCCGGCTGGTGGCGGTCGAAGGGGCGGACGAGTGACTCCTTCACGCCGAATACCGAGTCGCCGGCCAAGCCGGGATCGCCCGCGACGAAGATGTGCGTGGTGAGCGGGTGGAAGCCGGGTGCGGTCACCTTGAAGTGGAGGTGCGAGGCCCGCATCGGTGAGCGGCCGGCGTGCTGGAGGAGCCGGCCGACGGGGCCGTCGTCGGGGATCGGGTAGGGCGTGGGTGTGAGCGCCCAGAACCGGTAGCCGCCCTCGGCGTCGGCGAACAGGTGCGCTCGTCCGGCCAGGGCACCGTCGTCGTACTGGACGTCGTACATGCCGTCGTCGTCGGCTTCCCACACCTCGATGCGGGCCCCGGGGACGGGGGTGCCGTCGGTGTCCGTGACCGTGCCGGTGACCCACGACGGCTCGCCCTTCGCACCGCCCGCGATGTCTCCGCCGAGTTCGATCTCGGGCGAGTCCTGGACGAAGAAGGGGCCGAGGACCGTGGACTCCGTCGCCTCGCCGTGGTCCGGTTCGTTCACCGCGACCGTGAGCATGGAGATGCCGAGGACGTCGGAGAGGAGGACGAACTCCTGTCGGGTGTCGGTCGTGATGTGACCGGACGCGGTCAGGAACTCGATCGCCGCGCCCCATTCGGCTTCGGTGAGCCGGGTCTCGCGCACGAACGCGTGGGCGTGCCGTACGAGCGCCTGCATGACCTCGCGGAACCGTTCGTCCTTCGCGGTGTCGAAGCTCGCGACGACCTGGTCGGTGAGTTGCTGTTCCGTAGTCTCAGGCATGTCAGTCTCAGTCCTCATGGTTGCTCTTGGTGCCACGGGCGGTGACCGGTACCGGCACCGGGGTGTCGCCCCGGTACGCGCGGCCGAGCAGCTCGCGCATCTCGTCGCGGTCGACCGGGCGCGGGTTGGAGTGGGGCACTTGGGCCATGACCAGGTCGGCGGCCCGGTCGAGATCCGTTTCGGGCAGGCCCAACTCGTGGAGTGAGGAAGGGGGTTCGAGCCGCGCGTACAGGGCCAGCAACGCGCCGAAGGGGTCGGTGCGTTCGTCGAGTGCGGCTCCGAGGTGGCTGGCCGCTTCGGGCGCCGCCGCCAGGTTGAGGCCGACCACGTGCGGCAGGACCACCGAGTGGAGGGCGGCGTGTTCGAGGTCGTACGCGCCCCCGAGGACGTGACACACCTTGTGGTGCAGCCCGGAGCCGGCTCCCGCGAAGGCGACCGCGCCGAGGTAGGTGCCGAAGAGGATCTCGCGGCGGGCCGCGACATCCTGGCCGTCGGCGACGATGCGCGGCAATGCGGATGCCAGCGAGCGGACGCCCTCGACGGCCAGCGCGGAGCTGATCGGATTGTGGCGGGGCGCCCACCACGCGTCGACACAGTGGGCGAGGGCGTTGAGGCCGGACGTCACCGACAGCCTCGTCGGCAGGGACAGCATGAGTGTGGCGTCGTAGACGACGACCCGGGGGAGCACCTTCGGGTCGACGCCGGTGCGCTTGTGGCCGTCCTCGGTGAGGCCCCACACGGGGGTGGCCTCGGAACCGGCGTAGGTCGTCGGGACGGCGAGGATCGGCAGCCCGGTGGTGAGTGCCGCGGCCTTGGCGGTGCCCGTCGTCGACCCTCCGCCGACGCTCAGCAGCAGGTCGGCCCGGTGCTCGTGGACCGCGGACCGCACGGCCTGCGCCACCTCGGCCGGCACGTGCGGCCGGACGCCGCCGAAGACCGCCACGACCGGGATGCCCTTGCAGATGTCCTCGGCCAGGGCCCGTTCCCCCTCGGCCGAGATCACCAGGACCCGGCTCGCGCCGAGCCCGGCGACCGCGGCGGCCACGTCCTCGCGGACCGTGCCCGAGCCGAAGACGACCCGCTGGCCCCAGGATTCGTAGACGACCGGCGATTCATAGACGACCGGCGAAGCGGCGTCGGTCACGCCTGCACCGTCCGCGCCCGGGGTACGGCGCCCGCCGCGAACGCCCCGACGAGCGCGGGGACGGCGAAGGCGTAGAAGGCCCATTCGACGTCCGCGCCCGAGCCGAGGACGAACGCGCCCAGGGACGGGCCGGCGATCGCGCCGAAGCGGCCGATGGACAGGGCCCACGCGAGGCCGTTGCCGCGGACGGCGTCCGGGTACCGGGTCACGATGAACGCGTTGCCGAGGATCTGCGAACCGATGAACCCGAACCCGCTGATGAACATGAGGACGAACATGACGGGCGTCGGCGGGCGGGTGCTCATCGCGATCAGGCTCACCGTGCCGACGAGGAACGCGACGACCACGACACGCTTGGCGCCGAGCGCGTCCGCGACCCGTCCGCCGACTATGGCCCCGACACCGACGCCCAGCCACATCGCCGCCGTCTGCAGCAGCGCCGAGCCGAGGGAGAAGCCGGCGGCCTGCATGATGCTGGGCAGCCAGGTGCTGATGCCGAAAACGAGC
Source organism: Streptomyces sp. NPDC047042 (assembly GCF_040644035.1). Taxonomy (NCBI): domain Bacteria; kingdom Bacillati; phylum Actinomycetota; class Actinomycetes; order Kitasatosporales; family Streptomycetaceae; genus Streptomyces; species Streptomyces sp. NPDC047042. The sequence goes on from NZ_JBEYVP010000032.1 coordinate 84,643, forward strand.
AGGAGCCCGCAGAAGGACATGGCCCAGAACAGCAGGGTCGACACCGCGAGGCCGCCCGTGAGCAGCGATCCGAGGCCGAGCATGCGGCCGGGGTCCGACGTCGGCGCGACGACCGACGGGGCGAGGCCGAGCCGCTCCTCCACCGCTCTCGCCTCGGCCGCGCGGCCCGTGCGGTGGAGGTGGAACGGGCTTTCCGGGAGCCGGAGGACGAGCGGTACGGCCAGGAACACGGGGAGCACGCCGATCACGTACAGCCAGCGGTACGAGACGTCGGGGAGCAGAGCGGTGCCGAGCAGCGGGGAGAGCAGGGCGCCTGCCGCGTAGCCGCTCATGACCAGGGTGACGTTGCGGCTGCGGCGGCCCGGCTCGCTGAGGTCGGCGACGTAGGCGTTGATGGTCGGCAGTACGACGCCGAGGCCGAGGCCGACGACGAGGCGTCCGGCGCCGAACGACGGGACGCCACCGGCGAAGGTGCAGACCGCCATCCCGAGCGAGAACACGGTGCTGCCGACGAGCAGGAGCCGGCGTGGGCCGGTGCGGTGGAGCAGGGCTCCGGCGAGGGCCGCGCCGATCAGCATCCCGATGCCGACGAGGGAGCCGATCGTGCCTGCCTCGGCCTTGTCGATGCCGAGTGCGGGGTCGCCGAGGATCGCGGGGACGGTGACGCCGTACACGGCGAGGTCGTAGCCCTCGAGGGACGCGACGACCCAGGCGGCGATCAGCATGAACGTGCTCGCGGACACTCTGTGGACCTGCGGGCGGACGGCGGCGGGTGCGGTCATGGCCGGATCCCTTCTCCAGCTGTGGCAGGAGCCTGTACCGGCTCGACTGCTGAGGCAAGTGTGGTCAGGAGCGCCGGGACGTCGGAGAGGACGCCCACGGTGCCGAGGATGTAGAAGTCGGGCCGCCACAGCACGGCTGCGCGGCCGGTCTCGTCGAACCAGCGTCCGTAGACGCCGCCGACGTCGGTGATCCCCTCCGTGGTGAGGCGGCGGTCGGGGAGGTGATGGACGGCCACGCCGAGACGGGCGGCCGCTTCCGTGGTCGAGGCGTCGAGCGAGGCGCCGGCCCGGCCGTCGACGAGGAGCACGAATCCGCGCCCGAGAACCTCGTCGAAGAGCCCTTCGGCGCCGTGCGACTCCACCCGGCCCTGCGGCATCAGGTGCCCGGCCTGCGGCGACCCGTCGTGCAGGCCGGGGCCGAGGCCCGGGAAGCGCATCCTCTCGGGGCGCCCGTCCGCCTCGCGAAGCGCGATCAGGCGGGCGTCCCGCTCGGCGGCGGCCACCGGATCGCGCATGGTCTGTACCCGGCCCAGTTCGATGCCCTTGGCGATGATGGCCCGCACATGCGGCTCGCGTTCGCTCTGGTAGGTGTCCAGGAGCGTGTCGTCGGCGCCGCGCAGCACGGCGTCGAGCTTGAAGGCGATGTTCTGGGCGTCACGGATGCCCGAGCACATGCCCTGTCCGAGGAACGGCGGCATCTGATGGGCCGCGTCCCCGGCGAGCAGGACCCGGTCGCTGCGCCAGCGCTCCGCGACGAGCGAGCGGAACGTGTACGTGGCGACGCGGACGAGTTCGGCCTGGGAGCGGCCGACGTGGTCGGCGACCCGTGCCCACACCCGGTCGGGCTCCCGCTCGACGGGGAAGGAGTCCGCCGAGTCGAGCATGAAACTGAACCGGTGGTGCCGGGGGCCCAGCGAGATGATCGACACCGGCTGCTTCGGGTCGCACACCTGACGGGCCTTGGGAAGGTCAGTGGGACCGGTCAGTCGGAAGTCGCAGACCATCCACGGCTCGGAGAACCCGTAGTCCTCCTGCCCGACGCCGAGCCAGGTGCGGGTGAAGCTGTTGCCGCCGTCGCAGGCGACGACGTACCGGGCCGAGACGGCCGTGTCGCTTCCCTCGACCTGGATGTCCACGCCGTGGTGCGTGCTTCGCAGGCCGCTGACCCGGGAGTCCATGCGGATCTCGACGTTTGCGAGGCCGCGGACCAGGCCGTCGAGGGTGTCCTCCAGATAGGGCTGGTACATCATGTACCACTCCGCCCAGCCCTGGCCGCCGACGGCGGCGAAGTCGTGCTCGATGAGGAGCTCGCCCGCGCCGTTGCGCCACTCGTAGTTGCGCTGGACGTGCAGGGTGGGCAGCAGATCGCGGGAGATTCCGAGGCGGTCGAAGGTCCGCATCGTCTCGTCGTCGAAGATGGCGGCGCGCGGAAGGTTGTAGAGGGTCGGGTAGCGCTCCAGGACGACCACGTCGTGGCCCGCCTGGCCGAGCAGCGCCGCGGTGACCATGCCGACGGGCCCGTAACCGATGACGGCGACGTCGTACACGTGCGTTCCCTTCCGCTCAGACACCCGCGAGTGCGGGCGTGGTGGTCGTGGTGGTCGTGGTGGTGAGGCCGAGGAGCTTCTCGGCGTTCCGGTGGCCGATCTTGAGCCGGTCGGCGTCGCTGATCGGGGCGTCCCGCAGGAACGTCGTCGCCGTCTCCATGTCCTCGAAGGGGTAGTCGGTGCCGAAGAGGATGTGGTCGGCGCCCATCGACAGCAGGGCGGTGATCAGCGGGGCGGGGGAGCAGACGCCGCTGGTGGTGATGTAGAGGTTGTGCCGGATGTACTCCGAGGGGCGCCCGCGCTCGAGCTCGATGCCGTGGTGCGCGTGGAACTCCCAGCGGGAGTCCATGCGCCACATCACGTAGGGCAGTCCCTCTCCCATGTGGCCGAGGAGCAGCTTGGCGTTCGGGAAGTCGTCGAAGACGCCGCCGAAGATCAGTCGCAGGGCGTGGGTGGCGGTGTCGATTCCCCAGCTCCACATCGGTCCGACGAGTTCGGGGTGACCGGAGAGCACGTGCGCGGTGTCGACGCCGTTGGCGGGGTGCAGATAGAGCGGTACGTCGAGGTGCTCGGCGCGCTCCCAGACGACGCGCAGGGCGGGGTCGTCCAGGTACCTGCCGTGGGTGTGCGCGTTGACGAGGGCGCCGCGCAGTCCGAGTTGGGTGACCGCGCGTTCCAGTTCGTCGGCGGCGGCCTTGGGGTCCTGGAGGGGGAGAGCGGCGAAGCCGGAAAAGCGGTCGGGGTGCTCGGCGATGACACCGGTGAGGAAGTCGTTGACGGTGATCGCCTGGCGTACGGCGGAGGCCGGGTCCTTCTCCGCCTGCAGACCGGGTGAGTTCAGTGAGAGCACCTGCATGTCCAGGCCCGCGGCGTCCATGCCGGCGAGGCGTTCCTCGGTGAGGTCGAGTAGCCGCCGGGAGGCCTCGGCCCACGCTTGGGGCTGGGCGATGGAGGCGGTGGAGGCGCCGTGGCCCACCAGGTCAGGGGTCACGAAGTGTTCTTCGAGGCCGATCAGCTTCATCGCGGAGTTCTCCTCGGAGGGATCTTGTATGCCGGATCTCGTACGCGGGATCTCGTACGCGGGCCTCGTTCTGCCGTTGAGGTCCCGGGGGCAAGGCGGGGTGCGGCGGCGCCGGGCTCGGTGTGAGTGGCCGGGCGGATGGGATGCGCGGGTGTGTGCGCCGGAGGACGAGTGGCTCCGGGCGGCTGCGAGACGGGCCGCCGGTGGGGCGGGGAGGTCGGGGGAGGTGACCGCCACCGCTCCCGCAGTTCACCAGAACGTAACGCGTTCCGCAATAGTGAATGTAGATCGATTGTATCGGCCGCCTCGATAGGCTGACCGCGTTCATGCACCGGCAGGGGAGAAGGCTGCGCTGTGACCACGACAGACCCCAGGGAGAACGGGGAGCGGCAGGGCATCCAGTCCGTCGAGATGGCGATGAAAGTCCTGCTGGCGCTGGAGAGCGGCGGCGGTGCGCTGAGCCTGTCGGCGATCGCACAGGCGAGCGGCATGCAGCCCAGCAAGGTGCACCGCTACCTCGTCAGCCTCGGCCGTATCGGTCTGACCTCGCAGGATCCCGCCTCGGGCCTCTACGACTTTGGGGCCGCGATGCGTCGCATGGGCGCCGAGTCGCTGCGCCGCACCAACGAGGTTGCGGTGGTGAGCGGCCACGCGGTACAGCTCCGCGACCGCACGGGCCACTCGGTGAACCTCGCGGTGTGGGGGGACCGCGGCCCCATCGTGGTGAGCTGGGCGTACGGCACCCGCCCGCTGCCCCTGACGGTGCGCGTCGGCGCCACGCTTCCCCTGCTCACGTCGTCCGTGGGCCAGGTCTTCCTGGCGCACCTGCCCGAGAGTCTCACGGACGAGGTGCTGAGCGGAGAGCTCCAGGGCCGGGAGGCGGAGTGGACTAGCGAGCGCCTCGCCGCCACCCGGGCGCGGATCCGAGGCGAGGGACACGTCGTGACGCACAGCGGCGTGATCCCGGGCATCATCTCGGTCGCCGCGCCGGTCTTCGCGGCAGGCGACCCGCTGCCGCTCGCCGTCTCCGTCGTCCTGCCCGAAAGCCTGGGCACACCGGACCACCTGGCCGAGGTGACCGAGGAACTGCGCGACACCGTGGCCGCGGCCTCGCACGAGCTGGGGTATCTGCCGTAGAGACCCTTACGGGTAGAGAGCCCTACGGGTAGAGGGCCCTACGTGAGGGGACGCGGGCCGGCCACCTCGTCGTAGTAGGACTCGGCGGCGGGGCCGAGGACCTCGTGGGCCTCCAGGAACATCTCGTGCGCCTCGTGGCCCACCCAGCCCGCGGGAAGGAGATCGGTCGGCAGGTCCGGGTCGCGGAAGGGGAACTTGCGGTAGTCGTAGGTCAGCCGCATGCGCTCGACCATCGCCTCCTCGGGGCTCAGGTGCCCGGCCCGGTACGACGGCATCCGGCTGCGGTAGGTGCGCAGCAGCTCCCGGTAGTCCTCGTTGAGGGCGGCGAGGTCCCAGCCGCGCGCCGCCATCTCGCGGTCCACGGGCAGACCGCCCGACTGGCAGCGCAGGGTGTCCAGGCGTACCGCCGGCTCGTCCGCGAACTTCTCCCGGACCTGCTGGAGCCGGTCGTGCGGGGAGACGTAGGTGGACGGGGCCAGGGGGCCGAAGCCCAGCCAGGCCAGCTCCTTGCGGATGCGGTCGCGTACGCCGCGCTCGGTCTCGGGGACCGAGTAGATGACCATGTGCCAGTGCCGGTCCCAGTCGGACGGGGCCCGGTCGAAGATGCGTGCGCGGCCCTCGTCGAGGAGCTGGAGGCTGCGCCTGTTGAGCGTGTAGACCGTCTCCCTGCCCTCGCGCCGGACGTCGAACCAGTCCTCCTTGCGCAGCCGCGCGAGGACCACCCGCACCGTGCTCTCGCCGACACCGAAGCAGCCCATCAGCGCGCTGAGGGTACGCAGCCGAGCGGCGCCGCCGCGGTAGCGGACGTAGTCGCCGAACAGGTCGAAGACGATCGATCGAGGCTTCACGGAACCGACTATGCCACAGGGACGACCGTCACAAGGACCAACCGTCGGGCTGGACAGAGGCTTGGTTTCGCTGGAGAAACAGCCCCTCTGAAGCGCAACAAATTATTCACGCCCGTGCATCCATTGACACGAGATGTGTCCGGGCCTGAGTCTGGGCCTGTACTCGACGTGGAGGCAGAAGCCATGGTTACTCGGATCGCTTGCGTGGGAGGCGGCCCCGGTGGGCTGTTCTTCGCAGCGCTCATCAAGCAGGCCGATCCGTCGGTCGAGGTGACGGTCTTCGAACGCAACCGCGCGGAGGACACCTTCGGCTTCGGCGTGGTGTTCTCGGACGCGACCCTGGCCTCGATCCACGCGGCCGACCCCGTGCTGCGCACGGCTCTCGCGGACCACGGCCGGCACTGGGACGACATCGAGGTGCGGCTGAAGGGGCAGCGGATCCGGTGCGGTGGCAACGGCATGGCCGCCATCACCCGCAGGACCCTGCTCCACCTGCTGCACCGGCGGGCCGAGGAGGTCGGGGTCGAGCTCCGGTTCAGCCACGAGGTTCCCGCCGATCCGGCCGAGCTGGCCGACTACGACGTGATCGTGGCCGCCGACGGGGCGAACTCCCGGCTGCGCGACCGCCTCGCCGACGTGCTGGTGCCGGAGGTGGAGGTCGCGACCGCGAAGTTCATCTGGTTCGGCACGGACTATCTCTTCGACGGCCTGACCTTCGTCCACGAACACGGCCCGCACGGCACATTCGCCGTGCACGGCTACCCGATCAGCGACAGCGTGAGCACCTTCATCGTCGAGACGGACGAGGAGTCCTGGCGCAGGGCGGGCCTGGACGAGTTCGACACAGCGGTGCCGCCCGGCCCGAGTGACGAAAAGAGCAAGGCGTACCTGGAGAAGCTCTTCGCCGAACAGATCGACGGGCACGAACTGCTGGTCAACAACTCCCGCTGGGGCAACTTCCGCACCCGGCGCACCAAGCGCTGGCACAGCGGCAATGTCGTCCTGCTCGGCGACGCCGCGCACACCGCGCACTTCTCCGTCGGCTCCGGTACGAAGATGGCCCTGGAGGACGCCGTCGCCCTCGCCGACAGCCTCATCGCGCACCGCGACGACCTGCCGAGCGCCCTGGAGGCGTACGAGGCGGCCCGGCGCCCCTCGGTGGAGAAGATCCAGGGCTCCGCCCGGCCGAGCCTGTCCTGGTGGGAGCACTTCGGGCGCTACCACGACGCGTTCGAACCGACGCAGTTCGCCTTCCACTTCATCTCCCGCAGCATCGGCAAGGGACGCATCGCGCGCCGCGACCCCGAGTTCATCGACCAGGTCGTACGGGACTGGCGGGCGGCGCACGACGGACGCGACCCCCTGGACACCCCCTTCAGGGAGTTCGGCGGACGGCGGCTGACCTCCCAGGAGGTCACGGCGCTGCGCTCCAGCGGATGCCGGTGGCTCACCGCACCCGAGGATGAGACGCAACTCCCTGAGATCTACGCCGAGTTGGCCGACACCCCGAGTGGTGACGATCCGCCGGACCTGGTCGCCGTACAGGGCGGAACCCCGTTCACCCGGTCGCTGCTCGCCGAGCAGGCCCGGCTAGTGCACGGCGTCCCCGTACTGATCGTGGAGGACGCGATGGACGACGATCGCGCGGAGACGTTGCTGCTGTCCGGGCGCGCCGACCTGGTGGCGGGAGAGCGGGCATGAGCACCGATCTGACGCCGCTCTTCGCGCCCGAGGGCGTGGTCGTGATCGGCGCCTCCCGGCAGAGCGGAAAGCTGGGCGCCGCCATGGCCCGCTCGCTGGCCCCCTTCCCCGGCGCCCGCGCCCTGGTCAACGCACGGCGCCCGGAGCCCGGCGAGGGCGTGTACGCGTCGGTCGCCGAAGCAGCCGCACACACCGCCGGACGGCTCGACCTGGCCGTGCTGTGCGTGCCCGCCGCCGGCTGCGCCGACGCACTGGCCGAAGCGGCCGCCGCCGGCTGCCGGGCAGCGCTGGTCTGCGCCGGCGGTTTCGGTGAGGCGGGCCCGGAGGGCGAGGCACACGCGGACGCACTGCGCCTCGTCGCCCAGGAGACCGGGATCCGGCTGCTCGGACCGAACACCTCCGGATTCTTCGCCCCCCACCTGGGCCTGACGGCCAGCTTCGTGCCCGCGGCGGGGCAGCTCCCGGCCGGGGACATCGCGGTGGTCGCTGCCAGCGGAGGCGTCAACCACGCGCTTTCCTTCGACCTGGTCGCCGCCGGCAACGGCATCAGCCTCGGCGTCGGCATCGGAGCAGGCCTCGGCGTCACCGCCGCCGACGTCCTGGCCCACCTCGCGGGAGACAGCCGTACGACGGCCGTGGCGCTGCATCTGGAGACGGTGCCGGACGGGCGAGAGCTGGTGGAGGCCGTACGGCTGGCGGCAGGCGTCAAGCCGGTCGTGGCCCTGGTCGTCGGCCGCAGCGACGTCGGTGACTTCGCCCGGTCGCACACCGGAGCGCTCGCCACCTCCTGGCGTACGACGCGGGCCGCGCTGCGGCAGGCCGGGGCCGTGGTCGTGGACGACGAACGGGAGATGGTGGACGCGCTCACCGCGCTGTCCCGCATCCAGTTGCGTCCCCATCCGGACCCCGGACTCGCCGTCGTGACCGCCCAGGCCGGGCCGGGGCTGCTGCTGGCGGACCGGGCGGGCGCCGACGGCGTCCGGATGCCGGAGCTGGCCGGGACCACGCAGCGGGCGCTGGGTGAACTGCTGCCCCCGCTCACCTATCAGCGCAACCCGGTCGACACGGGACGGCCCGCCGAGACCTTCGCGCGCGTGCTGGAGACGACGGCCACGGATCCGGCGGTGGACCTGCTCGCCGTCTACGCCCTCACCGAGCCCGACAGCGTCGACCTCGCCTCGGCCGCCCAGGACGCCGGACTCGGTACCGACTCCCCGGCCGTGGTGGTCGTCGGCGGCCTGCCCGAGGACGTAGCCGAACAGCGGGCGCGGCTGCACAAGGCGGGAATTCCGGCGCTGACCGGACCCGCTTCCGCCGCCAACGCCGTACGGGCGCTGGTGACGCATGCCCGACAGCGTGCCGTGCCCACAGGCAAGGCCATCGACAAGGCCATCGGCAAGGCCACCGACGGGTTGCGGCAGGAGCCGGCCCCCAGCGTGCCGCCCGGCCCGCTGGACGAGGACGCCGCCAAGACGTTCCTCGCCTCGCTCGGCATCCGCACCCCCAAGCGCCTCGCCTGCGACACCCGTGCCGATGCCCACCACGCCCTGCGCCTGCTGGGCGGGCCCGTCGCGGTCAAGGTGCTCGACGCCGCGGTCCTCCACAAGACGGAGATCGGCGGAGTCCACCTGGGCGTGCGCACCCCCGACGAACTCGACGCGGCCCTGGACGCCATCGGACCCGACCGCCGCTACCTGGTCGAGGCCATGGCCCCGGCCGGCGTCGACCTCGTGCTCGGCGCGCGCCGCGACCCCGTGTTCGGGCCGGTCGTCCTCGCCGGGCTGGGCGGCACGGCCGCCGAGGCGCTGGCCGACGTGGCGATCCGGCTCGCCCCGCTCTCCGTCGCCGAGGCCGCTCAGATGCCCGGCGACCTGGCCGCCCGCGCCCTGCTCGACGGCTGGCGCGGCGGGCCGGTGCTCGATCGCGCCGAGTTCGGGCGGGTCGTCTCGGCACTTGGCGCCTGCCTCGCCGCGAGTCCCGGCACCGCCGAGATCGAGATCAACCCGCTGCGGCTCACGGCCGACGGACTGATCGCGCTGGACGCCGTGATCGTCCCCACCGCTTCCCCCGAACAGGCCGCACAGGCCGCCCAGGCCGCACAGGACCGTTAAGGAGAACGACCATGCCCAGGCCGAGCAGCAAAGGCGCTGTGCCCTGGCCCGAGGAGTACGCCAGGCGCTACGCCGACAAGGGCTACTGGGAGGGCCACACGATCGGCGACCGGCTCCACGCCGTCGCCGACGCCACTCCCGACACGGTCGCACTCGTCGACGGCGAGCTTCGGCTGACGTACCGTCAGCTCGCCGAGCGCGCGGACGCCGTGGCACTGCGGCTGGCCGCGCTGGGGCTTCGCCCGGACGACCGACTGGTGGTGCAGCTGCCGAACACCGCCGAGTTCGTGATCCTCGCCTACGCCTGTCTGCGTCTCGGCGTGATCCCGGTGATGGCACTGCCGGGACACCGCCGACACGAGATCGGCCACCTGGTCGAGCACAGCGAGGCCGTGGCCATCGCGGTACCGGACGTCCTCAAGGAACACGACCACCAGGCGATGGCCTTCGAGGTCGCCGAAGGCTCACCAACCCTCAAGCATGTCCTGGTACTCGGCGACAAGGTCGGCGACGACGCCGTGGACCTGCGGGAGTTGTGCGCCGCGCCCGGCACGCCGACGGACCGGGCCACCGTGGACGGGTACCGGCCGGACAGCCGCTCGATCGCCGTCTTCCTGCTTTCCGGCGGCACCACCGGACTGCCCAAACTGATCACCCGCACCCACGACGACTACCTCTACAACGCCCGCCGCAGCGCCGAGGTCTGCGCGTTCGGCGCCGACACGGTCTACTTCGCCGCGCTGCCTCTCGGGCACAACTTCCCGCTCGCCTGCCCCGGTTTGCTGGGCGCGCTGCTGAACGGCGGCCGGGTGGTGCTGGGTTCGCCCAACCCGGAGAAGGCGTTCCCGATCCTCGAACGCGAGGGCGTCACGGCTTCGGCGCTGGTCCCGGCCATCGCCCTGCGCTGGCTCGACCACCACCGGGAAAACCCCGGAACCGACCTGAGTTCGCTCAGACTCCTCCAGGTCGGCGGCTCCCGGCTGGCCGACCATGTCGCCCGCCGGGTGCGCCCCGAACTGGGCTGCACCCTCCAACAGGTGTTCGGCATGGCCGAAGGCCTGCTCAACTACACGCACCTGGACGACCCCGAAGACATCATTTGTACGACGCAGGGGCGCCCCATGTGCGAGGACGACGAGCTCCTCGTCGTCGACGAACTGGGCAACCGGGTCCCCGACGGCGTCCCGGGGGTGCTGCTCACCCGAGGGCCGTACACGCCGCGCGGCTACTACTGCGCCGAGGAGCAGAACGCCCGCGCCTTCACTGAGGACGGCTGGTACCGCACCGGCGACATCGTGCGGCTGCTGCCCGACGGCAACCTCGTCGTCGAGGGCCGCGACAAGGACATGATCATCCGGGGCGGGGAGAACATCTCCGCCGAGGAGATCGAGAACTTCGCGTACCAGACGCCCGGAGTCGCCCGCGCCGCCGCCGTGGCGATGCCCGACGCACAACTGGGGGAGCGCGTCTGCCTCTACGTCGTACCGGAACCGGGACACACGGTCGCCCTCGACGACATCCACCACGTCATGGACAACGCGGGCATCGCCCGCTTCAAGTTCCCCGACCGGCTGGTGACGGTCCCCGAACTCGCCGCCACCAAGGTCGGAAAGATCGACAAGAAGGCCCTGCGGGCCGACATCGCGCGCCGCCTCGACACCGAAGGAACCTCCGATGACCAGTGACTCCGTCATAGCCCCGGAGGAGACGGACCCCGAACTCCGCAAGCTGTACGACGGCTTCGCCTCCGCGGGGCTCATCCCTCTGTGGACCGAGATCGGCAACCTGATGCCGCTCACCCCGCAGCCCGAGGCCGCCGCGCACGTCTGGCCGTGGGACACGCTCCTCCCGCTCGCCCGCAGGGCCGGCGACCTCGTGCCGGTCGGGCGCGGCGGTGAGCGCCGCGCCATAGCGCTCGCCAACCCGGGCCTGCCCGGCCGCCCGTACGCGACTCCCAATCTTTGGGCGGCGGTTCAGTACCTCGGCCCGCGCGAGGTCGCCCCCGCACACCGTCACTCGCAGGGCGCCTTCCGCTTCGTTCTGGAGGGCGAGGGCGTGTGGACGGTCGTGGGCGGCGACGCGGTCGAGATGCGCCCCGGCGACCTTCTCCTCACCCCGTCGATGCACTGGCACGGTCACCACCACGTCGGCGACGCGCCGATGGTCTGGCTCGACGGTCTCGACATCCCGCTCGTGCACCGCCTGGACGCCGGGTTCTTCGAATTCGGCGAGGACGGCGTCTCGGACCGCTCCACCCCGTCCCGCTCACGCAACGAACGCCTGTGGGGCCACCCGGGACTGCGCCCGATCGCAGCCTCCAGCACCCCCGACTCCCCGCTCATGGCCTACCGCTGGGCCGACACCGACGACGCCCTCACCGCCCAACTGGAGCTGGAGGACGAGGGACACCCCGGCGTCATCGAGCCCGGGCACGCCGGTATCCGCTTCACCAACCCTGCCACCGGCCGCGACGCCCTCACCAGCCTGCGCACCGAGATGCACCGCCTGCGCCCGGGCACCACCACCGCCACCCGCCGCACCGTCGGCTCGTCCGTCTGGCAGGTCTTCCGCGGCAGCGGCACCGTCACACTCGACGACCGCGAGATCGAGGTGTCCGACGGCGACCTGATCGCGGTCCCCTCCTGGTGCGCCCTCACCATCGCCGCCGACACACGGCTCGACCTGTTCACCTTCAACGACGCGCCGCTCTACGAGGCACTGAACCTCGCCCGCACCGAAACGACCGGGAGCACCTCCGCATGAAGCTCGCCACCATCCGTACCGCCGACGGCACGGCGGCCGTCCGCCTCGACGGCGACCGTGCCGTGGAGATGGGCGCCCCCGACGTCGCCGCCCTGCTGCGCCGCCCCGACTGGCGTGCGCACGCGGACGCCGCCGACGGACCGGCGCACGACGTGGCGGCCCTCGACTTCGCCCCGGTCGTCACCACCCCCGCCAAGATCTTCTGCGTGGGCCACAACTACCGCACCCACATCGCGGAGATGGGCCGCGAGATGCCGTCGTACCCCGCGCTCTTCGGCAAGTTCGCCAACGTCCTGCTCGGCGCCCGCGACGACATCGTCCACCCGGGTGAGACGGAGGAACTCGACTGGGAGGCCGAACTCGGTTTCGTCATCGGTTCGCGGCTGCGCCGTCGGGCGACCAAGGAGGAGGCGGCGGCCGCGATCGCCGGCTACACCGTCGTCAACGACATCTCCATGCGGGACTGGCAGTGGCGTACCCCGCAGTGGCTGCAGGGCAAGGCGTGGGAGGCCAGCACGCCGGCCGGGCCCTGGCTGGTGACCGGCGACGAGATCGACGACGCGGCCGACCTGGAGATCCGCCTGGAGGTGGACGGGCAGGTCATGCAGCGCTCACGCACGTCCGACCTGCTGTTCACCCCGGCGGACATCGCCGCGTACCTCAGCACCTTCACGACGTTGGAGCCGGGCGACCTCGTTCTCACCGGCACCCCGGGCGGGGTCGGCGCGGCCCGCGACCCGAAGGTGTTCCTGAAGCCAGGCCAGGTCGTACGGACCGTCGTCGAGGGCATCGGGGAGTGCGTGAACACGGTCGTCGAGGACAAGGCGTGAGCAGACCGGAACGGGTTCTCGAGTGGGTCGAGGACGGCCAGCACCGGCTGCTGGCGGCCATCGACGCGATGCCGGACGACGCGGTCACCGCACCGTCCGCGCTGCCCGGCTGGACCCGCGGCCATCTGCTCACCCACCTCGCCCGCAACGCCGACGCCCTGGTCAACCTGCTGACCTGGGCCCGGACGGGGATTCCGGCACCCATGTACACCTCGCCGGACCAGCGCGCCACGGACATCGAGGCGGGCGCCGGACGCCCGCTCGCCGAACAGCGGGCGGACGTACGGGAATCCGCCGCGCGTTTCCGGAAAGCCGCCGAGGCGCTCTCGGCCGACGCCTGGTCGGCCACTGTCGTGAGCGGCCAGGGCCGTGAGATCCCGGCGTCGGAGGTGCCGTGGCTGCGGGCCCGCGAGGTGTGGATCCACCTGGTCGACCTGCGGGTGGGCGTCGGCATGGACGCGTTGCCTCCCGGCTTCGCCCGAGCCCTCGTACGCGATGTGGCCGGGTGGATGTCGGCCCGCGTCGAGCCGGGCATCGGCGCCGAGTTGGCGATGGAGGGCCACGGCACCGTCGTACTCGGCACGCCCGTCCCGGGCGCCACGGTCACCGGACCGCCGCACACCCTGGCCTCCTGGCTCACCGGCCGGGGCAGCATCCAAGAGCTGCGTGAGCGGCGTGAGCTGCGTGTCACGGGTGAACTCCCGGACATTCCACGCTGGTTGTGAACCCAGTCCCCATCACCCGACTACTCATCACCCGACCACTCGATCACCCGATCACGCGATCAAAGGAGACCGACATGAGCGAGACCTTCGTCCTGGTGACCGGAGCCTGTCACGGCGGATGGGCCTGGCGCCCGGTCGCGACGGAGCTGAGAGCCGCCGGACACGTGGCGCACACCCCCACCCTGGCCGGGCTGGGCGCCGACGACGACCCGCGCGGCGTGACCCTCACCGACTGCGTGAACAGCCTGGTGGACTACGTCGAACGTGCCGGGCTGTCCGACGTCACCCTGGTCGGCCACAGCTGGGGCGGTTACGTCCTCGCCGGCGCGGCGCCGAAGCTCGCTTCGCGTCTGCGGCGCCTGGTCTTCTGGAACGCGTTCGTGCCGCAGGACGGCGAGTCCCTGATCGACGCGTGCCCGCCGCACTACGGCGAGATGTTCCACGCCGTGGCAGCCGCCTCCGGCAACGACACAGTGACGTTTCCCTTCGAGGTCTTCCAGCAGGCATTCATGCAGGACGCCAGTGAGGAGACCCAGCGCGTGATCCACTCCCTGCTCGTCCCGCAGCCTCTCGGCACCTTCACCGAGAAGCCGGACACGACGGCGTTCACCGCACTCGACATCCCCACCGCCTACGTCCTGGCCACCGAGGACCTCGCCCTGCCAGGGGAGTGGGCCTGGGCCGACCGCTTCCTGCCACGGCTCAAGAACCCGCTGGTCATCGAAACCCCGGGCAGCCACGAGGCCCTCTTCACCCGCCCCGCCGAACTGGCCGACGCGTTCGTCAGGGCCTGCGCGGCATAGGCGCCGGCCGGACGGCCGTACATGTGCCCTGCGTGCAGCGGCCTTCGTCCGGCGGCGGAGCAGCCGCCACGTACACACGTACACACGCGGGGAGGGGGATATTCGGGCGGTGCACGGCGGCGGCGCCCGTGCCCTCGAAGAGGGCGTTGGCGCGCGCGGCAGGCTGCCGGAGGCACCGGGCGGTGGGAGGCGGCCCAGGGCCGACCAGCCGTCCGGCAGCCAGTGCGGCCCATTGGCGGGGCCGATGGCGGCCCTGGCCAGGTGGCACTTGATGCCGCTGACCTGCTTGCCGCCGTCATAGCCATGCAGGCCACCGCGGTCACTGGCCCGAACACTTTGAGTGTCCACGATGCCGGCACTGGGCGTGGGATCACGGCCGAACTGCACCCGCCTCTTGCTCGCGGAGAACGGTCAACATCCGCTCCCAGACGCCGTCTTGCTGCCTTCGCTGCCAGTGGTGGTAGACCGGCTCTCAGCCAGTAGGCCAACGTGTTGCGGATCTCCCGCAGGGAGTTCGAGGGATTCGCCGAAGGTGTTCGGATCTTGGCGTTCATGGACAGCTGTCACGGCGGCTGAGAGGTCGCGTCGCAGACGGAGGCGTGATGTCCTGGAACCACCCACAGGAGTACACGCCCATGCGTCACAGCCGGACTTTCGCCTTCGCGTCCGCCCGGTCGCCCGCGCCGACCGGAGCGGGCGGGGGCCTGCTGCCGGCGCGGGAACTCGCGGCCGCCTGGTTCCTCGTCGTGCTGATCGCTGTGCCCGCCTGGGTGCTGACGATCGGACAGGCCCGGGACATGGGGGTCGAGCCCGGCACGATGGGGATGGCGCTGCCGCTGTTCTTGCTGCTGTGGGTGACGATGATGGCCGCCATGATGCTGCCGTCCATGGCGCCGGTGGCCATCACATGGGTGCGCGGGATCGGCCGCCAGTCCTCCGGCTGGGCGCGGACCGTGCGCACCGTCGAGTTCGTGGGCGGGTATCTGTTGGTGTGGACCTCCTTCGGACTGCTCGCCTATGCGGCCCTGGCCCTCACCGGTGGCCTCGTGGACGACCATCCCACGGCCGGGCGCTGGATCGGCGCGGTGGCGTTCCTGCTCGCGGGTCTGTATCAGCTCAGCCCCCTCAAGTACGTCTGCCTGCGGCACTGCCGTGACCCCATGAGCCACCTGGTGCGCTACGCCGGGTTCCCGCAGCCGGTCCGAGACCTTCGGGTGGGCGTCCATCACGGCGCCTACTGTGTCGGCTGCTGCGCGGGACTGATGGTCGTACTGGTCCCGCTCGGCGTGATGAACGTGGCGGCGATGGCCGCACTGGCCGTGCTGATCTTCGTGGAGAAGCTGTGGTCCCGTGGCCCGCTGCTCGGCCGGGTCGTGGGTGTCGCGTTTCTCGTGCTGGCCGTGCTCGCACCGTTCCAGGACTGGCTGCTGCCGGGGTTGCAGGGCTCGATGCCGTCGATGGACGGCATGTGATTCACCCGGCCCCGAGGACCGTGCCGCCCGCCATGCCGGCCCGTCGGCAGCTGGAGAAGCCCGCTCTTCCTGCTGCTGGCCGCGACGTTGCTCGTACGGTTCTGGCGCACGGGTGGCCCTGCCATGCCATGCTGCGGATGATGGGTGGCTCACCCGAAGCCGGCGAACAGAGGCACGGGCACGCCCCTACCCGCCATGCACACAATCACTGAGCTGCCTCTTCCCGCCGCACCGGTAGTGTCCCGGGTGGGCCACTCGTCGTGCCGGGGGCGCCGCCGGGTGGGGCTCCTGCCGACCCGTCTCGCTCGTCAGTCGGGACCGCTCCAGTCGAACGGGAAGTGTTTGCTCGACTTGCCCGAGCGTTCCCAGGAGAAGCCGAACGCGTCGGCGCGGTCGGCGGTGGACCGTCCCCAGGTGGCGATCTGGCCGGGGCCGACCTCGGCGCCCGGGGCGTTGTGGACCTGGACGCGTGTGCCGTCCGGCGTCGTCGGGCCGGTGAGGGCCTCGGCGGTGGCCGTGACCTTGCCGGGTATCTCGGCTCGCCAGGTGGTGAGGTCGTCGTCGATCTCGACGTGGATGGGGGCGAAGTCCATGCCGCGCATCTCGGGGTGGAACATCGCCCCGAACTGCGCCGGCCAACCGCCCGCCTCACCGCCGAAGATGGCGCCGAGCGCACCGCGCTGCTGCTCGTCGGCCCGTTCGTCGAGGAAGACCGCGGCGTACGGCTCGGTGTGCGTGCCGGCCCAGGGGTTTCCGACGAAGGAACCGAGCATCAGGACGTTGAGACCGTCGAGCCGCACGTCGCCGTAACTGCCTTCCCGGATGTGCCACACCATGACGCCTTCGCAGTCGCCGTAAGTCGGGGGCTCTGCGAACGTGCAGGGGCACGGTATGGCGCACTTGCACACATCGAACCAGTCACCGGCCAGGCGCCAGCGCGTACCGGTGGTGACCTGCTCTGTTGTCATCTCGCTTCCCTCCTGCCGAGCCCAGGGGAGCCCACTCGGAGTGGCGAGACCGCGTGTCCCGAGCCCGCACCCGGGGATGGCGAGGCGGTCTCCATTCCAGCTTGCACCTCCTGTCCCGGTAGGGGGAAACCGGGCCATCGTGGCGCTCACATACGCGGTCCGTCCGTGTGGGGGATACCGCCAGCCGCGCAGCCGCGCAGTCGCCGGTGTCGGCCGGCTTCAGCAGTCCCGATTGGTCAGCAGCCGGCGCAGCTCCGTGCGCCGCGTGCCGTCGGCGAGGACGACGGTGAGCCACGCCTTGGCCACCGGAGGACCGCAGTCAGGTAGGAGCGGTCGGGCAGTTCAGCGGCGGCGTCACTTGCTCGCGGCGAACCGAGGTAGAGCTGGGGCGTGTATCGAAAGTGGATCTTGGTGGCTCGATATCTGGGCAGACACGCCTGTCTCGCAAGATCGGCAGCGGTCGATGGGCGGGTACTGGTAGTAGTCGGCCATGGCAGGAGAGTTGTGGACCCCTGTGGTTTCGATGGTCGGTGTGGCTGTAGGTGGTGCGTTGACGTATCTGACTCAGCGCGCGACGCAGCGGACAGCTGACCGGGCTGAAGAACAAAGGCGGGCTGCGGTACGGGCCGAAGAGCGGCGTGCCGAGCAGATCAGGACCGTGCAGGAGTTCATTCGGTGCGCGCTGGAGGCTGAGGGCGTGGCGCATGCGCGGCCGCATGAATGGGCGGTCGGTGATGACTGGTACGTGACGGCGAGGCCGGCGATGGACGGTCTTCGAATAGCCGAGAAAAGCATCGAGTTGCTGTGTGCAGCCGACCTTCACTCACCGACGAGCACCTACGCCCGCGCCCTTAATGAAGCGGTCTGGCAGGAGCGTGACGGGGGGAGTCTGGCCGAGCGCCTGGAGCCGCTCAAGGCGGAGTTCCTCGCCGCGGCGCGCCGCAGTCTGACGTGACACGCACCGCCGGGCTCGGTCCCCGACGTGGGCTCGGCTCCCGCGAGCCGCAGTAGCAGGCCGGCGATCTCCGTGGCGGCGTAGCCCGCGCGTGAGGCGATCCGGGGGTCGCCGAGGTCGCGGCTCTGCTCGGCCCGCTCGGGCTGTGGTTGCGCATCCGAACCCGGTATCCGGCCGACAAGCGCTCACCGGCCGAAGCCCCCGCCGCGTCGTCCCCCGCCGCGCAGGCCGTTCTGGCCTTGGGCGCCGGGGTGGTGGGCGGCGTCTACGGGATCGGCGGCGGTTCCCTGCTCGGGCCGATCCTCGCCGCCCGCGGCCTGCCCCTGGCCCTCATCGCACCGGCCACGCTTGCCGCGACGACGTTCACCACCTCCATCGCCGCCGCGGCCGTCTACACCGCTCTGGCGCCGGCGAGCGCGGGGCCGTCGCCCCCAACGGATGGCCCGGCCCGGCCTGCGGCCCCGGCGGTCTCAGCAGCGGCTACCTCGGCGCCCGGCTCCAGCCGCTCCTACCCGAGACGGCACTGCGACCCCTGCTCGGCACTCTCGCCGCCGCCCTCGGAGCCCTCTACGAAGCCCAGACGTTGCGCTGATCGCGTCTGTGCGGTGTTCAGGCGGAGGCAGGGATGCTCAGCTCGCTGAGCAGGCCGCGCACCCGCGCCTCTATGGCGTCGCGGATCGGTCGTACGGCCTCGACGCCCTGGCCTGCCGGATCCTCGAGCTGCCAGTCCAGGTACCGCTTGCCGGGGAAGACGGGGCAGGCGTCGCCGCAGCCCATGGTGATCACCACGTCCGAGGACTGCACCGCCTCGGTGGTCAAAACCTTCGGCCTCTGGGCGGAGATGTCGATGCCGACCTCCTTCATCGCTTCCACGACGGCCGGGTTGACGGAGTCGGCGGGCGCGGAGCCGGCCGAGCGGACCTCGATGCGGTCTCCGCCGAGGTGGGTGAGGAAGGCGGCGCCCATCTGGGAGCGGCCGGCGTTGTGGACGCAGACGAACAGCACCGACGGGCGCGGGGCGGGAGTGCTCATGGCGGGTGTGTCTTTCTCGTGGTGTGGTCAGGAGACGGCGGGTTCGGGTTCGGGTTCGCCGCGCGGGACCTCGACTGCCCGGCGGGCCGGAACGGCGTGCAGGCCGTAGACCGCGGTCACAACGGCAAGTCCGAGGGCCGCACCGAGCAGTTGCGCGGCGATGAACGGGGCGACGGAGCCCGGCGCGATCCCGGCGAACGTGTCGGTGAACATGCGGCCGATGGTCACCGCCGGGTTCGCGAAGGACGTGGAGGAGGTGAACCAGTAGGCGGCCCCGATGTAGGAAGCCACCGCGGCCGGGGCCAACGCGGCGCGGCCGATCCGGTTCTGGCCGAAGACCAGCAGGATGAGCCCGGCCGTTGCGACGACCTCGCCGAGCCACAGGTGGCCGGCGGACCGCTGGTGGGTGGAGAACCTCACCAGCGGCTTGGCGAACATCGCGTCGGCCAGGATCGCCCCGCCGACCGCTCCCGCGATCTGGGCGGGCACGTACGCCGCGACGTCCCGCAGGGCGATGCCGCCTGCGGTGCGGCGGCCTGTGAACCAGGCGGCCAGGGTCACGGCGGGGTTGAAGTGCGCGCCCGAGACCGGCCCGAACAGTGCGATCAGTATGCCCAGGCCGAAAACGGTGGCCAGGGAGTTGGCGAGCAGCTGGACACCGACGTCATGTGACAGTTCGGTGGCCTGGATGCCGGAACCGACGACCACAGCCACCAGCAGCCCGGTCCCGATCGCCTCCGCGGCGACCCGACGGCCGAGCGGCGCGCTCACGCAGGGGCTCCGGCGGGCTGCGTCGTGGTCAGGAACGCGGCGAGCCGGTCCAGGACGCCGGGCAGCACCCAGTAGTACACCCAGGTTCCGCGGCGCTCGCAGTCGATGAGGCCGGCCTGCCGCAGGAGCTTGAGGTGGTGGGAGATCGTCGGCTGGGACAGGTCGAAGGCCGGGGTCAGCTCGCACACGCAGACTTCCCCGCCCTCCCCGCGCGAGGCGATCATGGACATCAGCCGCAGCCGCACGGGGTCGCCCAGCGCCTTGAAGACCTTCGCCAGGTCGGCCGCCTGGTCCTCGGCCAGTGGGGCGGCGGACAGGCCCGGACAGCAGGCGGTGCCCTGGCCGATCACCTCAAGCTCTTGTTTCGACATGCCTCTATGTTGACGTTTTTCGATTCAGGACGCAAGGTTGAATCAATGAACGTCAATACAAGCCGTTCCGGGCGCCGCCATGCCCGTCATCGAGGAGTGAAGTCATGAGCGAGCATTTCACCGACCTGCGTGAAACCGTCCGCCGGCGGTACGCCGCGGCAGCCGTGAAGGTCACCGAGGGCAATGCCGCTTGCTGCGGACCCGAGCCCGTCGAGGTCGACGAGAACTTCGGCTCGACCCTCTACGCCGCCGACGACCGCGACGCCCTGCCCGCCGCGGCGGTGGCTGCCTCCCTCGGCTGCGGCAACCCGACCGCCGTCGCCGAACTCCGCGAAGGCGAACGCGTCCTGGACCTCGGCTCCGGCGGAGGCATCGACGTACTGCTCTCCGCCCGCCGCGTCGGCCTCACCGGCAAGGCGTACGGGCTGGACATGACCGAGGAGATGCTCGCCCTGGCCCTGGCCAACGCTGCGAAGGCGGGTGCCACGAACGTGGAGTTCCTCAAGGGCACGATCGAAGCCGTCCCGCTGCCCGCGAACACGATCGACGTCGTCATCTCCAACTGCGTGATCAACCTGTCCACGGACAAGCCCGCCGTCTTCGCCGAGACTTTCCGCGTCCTGAGGCCCGGCGGCCGGATCGGTGTCTCCGACGTCGTCGCCGACGACACCCTGACCCCCGACCAGCGCGCCGAGCGCGGCGACTACGTCGGCTGCATCGCCGGAGCGCTCTCCTTCGCCGAATACCGCGCCGGACTCGAGGCCGCCGGCTTCACGGATGTCGCCATTACCCCGACCCACCCGGTCGCCGACGGCATGCACTCCGCGATCGTCCGCGCCACGAAGCCGGTGACCGCCGAAAAGGCCCGGTCGACTGCCGAGTCGAGCGATGCCTGCTGCGGCGTCGGCGC
Source organism: Streptomyces sp. NPDC047042 (assembly GCF_040644035.1). Lineage (NCBI taxonomy): Bacteria > Bacillati > Actinomycetota > Actinomycetes > Kitasatosporales > Streptomycetaceae > Streptomyces > Streptomyces sp. NPDC047042. The sequence continues at coordinate 105,390 of NZ_JBEYVP010000032.1, forward strand.
CTGCTGTACGCCCGCTGAGACCTCCGTCGACCCCGCCCTCACCGCGACCGAGGCCAAGACCGCGTCAGGGTGCGACTGCCAGGACTGACACAACACGGGTCCCACAAGTTGGGAACCCTGTCCACGGCTTGATTTCGTACGCCCATGACGGGCCTGTCGGCAGCTGCGTCACGGCCCGCGCGAGGACGACGTCCACGGGGCCACTCCACCCCATCGGCCTGCACGTTTGGTAGGTGCCGGACGAGCCGGGAGCTGCGGAAGCGGCGTGCGACGGCGGGTCTGTCACTGACCCAGCCGGCCGAACTCATCCACTACGGCCGCGGACACATCAGCCGTGTTGAGCGCGGCGAGAAGGAGCCGAGCTGGGAATTCGCCCGCAGCTGCGACCGCGTGCTCATGATCGCCAGATCGCCGACTATCTGCGGGGGTTGGCGGTGTCAGCGGACTCGCCCGGTGAGACGAGTCCTGTCTCGTAGGCGAGGACGACGGCCTGGGCCCGGTCGCGCAGGGTCAACTTGGCGAAGATCCGGGCCACGTGGGTCTTCACTGTTGCCTCACTGAGCGTCAGTTCCCGCGCCAGTTCGGAATTGGAAAGACCCCGCCCCATGAGCGTCAGCACCTCGCGCTCACGCGGCGTCAGCGCGGCCAGGTCCCGGTGGACGGCCGGCGTCGCGAGACCCGAACCGGTGCCGAGGGCGCTGGGGGCGCTGGGGGCGAAGCGCTCCACCAGGCGGCGGGTGATCGAAGGCGCGAGCAGGGCGTCACCGGTGTCGACCAGACGTACGGCGGCGGCCAGATGCGCGGGGGTGACGTCCTTGAGCAGGAATCCGCTGGCTCCGGCGGAGAGGGCGGCGTAGACGTAGTGGTCGAGGTCGAAGGTGGTCAGCATGATCACCCGGCAGTCCGGGGACTCCGCGAGTACGCGGCGGGCGGCTTCCAGGCCGTCCATGGTGGGCATGCGGATGTCCATCAGGACGACGTCGGGTCGCAGCCTCCGTACGGCGGCCACGGCCTCGGCTCCGTCGCCGGCTTCGCCCACCACGTCGATGCCGCGGGCGGTCAGGATCAGGCGGAAGCCGGTGCGGACCAGTTCCTGGTCGTCGGCGATCACGACACGAGGGGCGGATTCGGTGTGCGTCGTCATGGCCGGTCCAGCGGGATCCGGGCGCGGACGCGGTAGCCGCCGCCGAGTCGGCGGCGGGCGTCCAGGTCGCCACCGTAGAGGGCGACCCGCTCGCGCAGGCCGAGCAGCCCGCGTCCCGTTCCGTCCGCCTGGCCCGGGACCGGCTCTCTCCGCGCGGGCTGGTTGCCCGCCAGGATGCTCGGTCCGCTGTTCAGCACCTCGACTCGCAGGGAGTGGTCCGTGTATCGCACCGTCACGTCGGCTTTCGCTCCGTCCCCGTGTTTGAGGGCGTTGGTCAGGGCCTCCTGGATGATCCGGTAGGCGGTGACATCGATCCCGGTCGGCAGCGGGCGCGGTTCGCCCGAGATCCGCATCTCGACGGGCAGGCCGGCAAAGGCGATCCGGTCGATCAGCGGGCTGAGCCGGCTCAAGCTCGGCTGCGGTGACAGGTCCATACCGTAGGGCTCGTCGTCGCCGTTCTGCGCGGGTGCGAGCAGGCCGAGCAGGTGCCGCAGCTCGGTCATCGTGTTCCGCCCGGCGGTCTCGACGGCGCTCAGGGCCGCCGCGGCCTCGTCCGGCATCGTGGCCAGCACCTCGCGGGCCGCCCCGGCCTGGACCACCATGAGGCTCACGTTATGGCTGACGATGTCGTGGAGCTCGGTGGCGATCCTGGCCCGCTCGGCGTCAACCGCGGTCCGTGTCGCGCTCTCCCGCTCCCGTTCCAGCAGCCAGCCGCGCTCCTCGATGACCGCCCGGTGCAGCCGCCGCGCCCGGACCACCGCCACGCACAGACACCCGGCGGCGCCAACTGCCGCCGCCAGGGCAATGATCAGCCAAGTCGTCCCAGAGGCCCACACCGGATCATCTTCGCAGCCGCGCGACGCGCCCCGCATCAGCCCCCGGATGCAGCTCTGTACATCCCCAGGATGACCTGCCCGGACGGATACATCCGGGAGGCGACGCCCGCTCCGCGGAGTCCGTCCTAAGTTCGAGCCATGACAACTGATCACGACAGTGCCCGGCAAGTGGTGGTGCGGCTGGACGGCGTACACAAGGAGTACGGCGACACGAAGGCCCTGGACGGCCTGTCGCTGGAGGTCCGGGCGGGGGACGCGGTCGCCGTGATGGGTCCCTCCGGCTGCGGCAAGTCCACCCTGCTCAACATGGTGGCCGGCCTGGACCGGCCGACCTCGGGCACAGTCGAGGTGCGTGGTCATGACCTCGGGAAACTGAACGAGACCGGCTTGGCTCTGTTCCGGCGGCGGAACGTCGGCATGATCTTCCAGTTCTTCAACCTGATCGACGATCTGCCGGTCCTGGACAATGTGGCGCTGGCCGCGCAGCTGACCGGCACCCCGGCCCGGCAGGCGCGACGCCGTGCCCTGGAACTCCTGGACGAACTCGGTGTCGCCGAGCGCCGGAACAACTATCCGGCGACGCTGAGCGGGGGAGAGCGCCAACGCGTCGCCGTCGCACGGGCCTTGATGAACCGCCCGGCCCTGCTGCTTGCCGACGAGCCGACCGGCGCCCTCGACAGCCGGTCCGGCGAGCAGGTGATGGATCTGCTGATCGACCTCAACCAGATCGGCCAGACCCTGCTGATCGTCACCCACGACCCGCAGCTGGCCACCCGCTGCGCCAGCCGGCTGATCGAAGTCGCCGACGGCCGGATCGCCCGCGAGAGCACGCTGGAGGCGACCGCGTGAGCGCCGTTTGGAGAGCCTCCCGCGCGGCCGTGAAACGCCGCCGGCTCCAGACCTTCGTCATCGGGCTCGTCGTGCTCTGCTCCACGACGACCGTCCTGCTCGCGCTGGCGCTGCTGAGCGCCGCCTCGGGCCCCTTCGACAAGGCCTATGCCGCACAGCGCGGTGCCCACACGGTGGCGACCTTCGACACCACGAAGGTCTCGCAGGAGCAGTTGGCGCGGACCGCCCGGCAACCCGGGGTGGAGACCGCGGCCGGACCGTTCGGGCAGGCCGTCGTCGACATCCCCAAGGACTGGCTCTGGATGGCGGGCGGCACCCTCGCCGTGGTGGGCCGGGCCGATCCGGCGGGCCCCGTGGACCGGATCGACCTCCTCGAGGGCCACTGGGCCACCGCACCCGGCGAGATCGTCGTCAACTGGTCCGCCCAGGGCTCCCCGGGCACCGCGCTCCTCGGCACCAAGCTGGAGATCTCAGGTGGAACGACGCTGACCGTCGTCGGATTCGCCACCAGCATGAGCAAGTCGGCGAGCGCGTGGGTCTCGCCCGAGCAGATGGCCGCACTGCACCCGACCGCCGCCCAGATGCTGTACCGCTTCACGGACTCCTCGACAGAGGCCCAGCTGACCGCCTCGCTGGCACGGGCCACCACGGGACTGCCCCAGGATTCGCTGACCGGCGCACAGACCTACCTCACCCTCGAGCAGGCATTCTCCGCGCTGGCCGACTCCTACCTCCCGTTCATCACGCTCTTCGGCATCCTCGGCCTGCTCGTCTCCACCCTGATCGTCGGCAACGTGGTCAGCGGGGCGGTCGTCTCCGGGTACCGGCACATCGGGGTGCTCAAGGCCCTGGGCTTCACCCCGAACCAGGTCCTCGCCGTCTACCTGACGATGCTCGCCGTACCGGCGGTGGTGGGCTGCGTGCTGGGCACCCTGCTGGGCAACGCGCTGGCCCGGCCGATCCTGAAGGTCGCGTTCACCGGCATCGACGTGGGCCGGGCCCCGGTCGGCGACATCAGCCCATGGGTGTCCGTGGCCTGCCTCGTGGGCATGCCCGCCATCGTCCTGCTGGCCGCGCTGGTTCCCGCCCTGCGCGCCCACGGGCTGCCCGCCGCACGGGCGATCAGCGCCGGCGACGCTCCGCGCGCCGGGCGCGGACTGCGCGTACAGCGGATGCTCGGCGCCACCCGGCTGCCGCGCCCGGTCAGTCTGGGCATCGGCCAGCCGTTCGCCCGTCCCGGCCGCACCCTGCTGACCATGGCGGCCATCGTCCTCGGGGTCACCACGGTGACCCTGTCGACCGGACTGACCAGCACCATGGTGGCGTACGGCAAGGTCGGGCGGGCGGACGGAAGCGCCAGGATCCACGTGACGACCGGCGGCTCGGGCAACGACCGGACTCCGTCCCGGCTCAGTGACCTGCAGATCGAGAAACAGCTGCGGTCCCTGCCGGGCGCGCAGGGGGTGCGGGCCCGCGCCCTGTCCCAGGTGAACATGACCGGGCAGACCCAGCCCGTCTTCGCCGACTTCTACCGAGGCGACGATTCCTTGTACGACCACACCATCGTCAAGGGCCGAGCACCGTCTGCGGCGGGAGAGATCGTGGCCGGGCCGGCCTTCCTGACACAGCGCGGCCTGAAGCTCGGTGACCGGGTCACGCTGGAGCTGAACGGCAGGAAGATCACCGCGACCGTCGTGGGCCGGCTCATCGAGGGCGACGCCCGGGCCCTGGAGGCCACCTGGCGGACCCTCGCCCAACTCGCACCGAACGCCCACGCGACCGAGTACACGGTACGGCTCGCCCCCGGCGCTGACGCGCGCGCCTGTGCCGAGGCGGTCGCGGCGCTCGCCCCGGGCCTGCACGCGTCGGTGATGGACTCCGGCAACGCCGGCACGACCACCGTCGTCACCTTCTCGACGGTGTTCACGGTGCTGCTGACGCTCGTCGCGTCGCTCGGTGTCTTCAACACCGTCCTCCTGAACACCCGTGAGCGGCGCCGGGACCTGGGCATGCTCAAGTCGATCGGGATGACCCCCCGACAGGTGGTGGTCATGACGGTGACCTCGGTCGCCGGGCTGGGCGCGGTCGGCGGGCTGCTCGGCATCCCGCTCGGGATCGTGGCGCACCGCCTCGTCGTGGACAACGTCGGGGTGGTCGACTTCCCCCCGTCCATGAAAGACGTGTGGCACGCGCCGCAGCTGGCCGCGATGCTCATGGCGGGTGTGGCGATCGCAGTCCTCGGCGCCCTGGTGCCGGCCCGGTCGGCGGCCCGGATGACCATCGCCTCGGTGCTGCACACCGAGTAGAACGGCGCCGATGCCCGCAGGCTGGGGGAGATCATGCGGTTGCGGAGCGTCGTGCTGCTGGGTGTCGACGTACGGTCGGGATCGGGTCGACGAGAAGCCGACAGGTTCGCGGATTCCTGAGGGTACGGCCTGTGCTCGGGAGGTGTAGTGCCTTGGTGGTCCTCTTCCACGTGAGGCTTCGCTCAGGCGAGGGGCGGGGGACTCGCGGAGCGTGTCACCGACCGTGCTCACCGAGCCGACCGCGTGCCGACCCACCGCAGTTGCTGGGCCAGGCGTGGCGGCGGTGACCGTGGGCCTGAGGGTCATGGCCGGTATGCGCATCGTGAGCCGGCTTCCCACCTGGGCGGTTCCCCCGGCTGCGGAGAAGGTGCTCCACTCGCCGTAGGCGGCGAAACCCCGCACCACCCCGCACCACCCCGCACCACCCCGGATCACTCCTGCGGCTGCGAGTGCGACGACACTCCGACCGCCTGCGCGGACGAGTCTGCCAGTGGGCTGCCTAGCCCCGCCCTACAGCTGCCCTACAGCCCGTTGTCCAGCGTCAGGAGGAGCTCGGCGATCCGCCACCCACCGCCGGACCGGCGCAGGCCGAACGTGTAGACCCCGGTCGAGATCATCTGGATGCTCTGGCCGGTGTTCCTCGTCTGCACCAGATAGGCCCGCACCTCAGCGGTGGCGGCGCCTGCCGTGATGATGACGACATTGCCCAGGTGGTGCCGCACCCTTCCGGTCTGGACCTTGTGCCCGTCACGAACGAAGTCGAGGACCGCCGCGCGTCCGGCGACCGGGCCGAGCACTCCCTGTCCGGGCATCGTGAAGGTCCACGTGGTGTCTTCGGTCAGGACCGATTCCAGCTCGGGCACATTCAGCTCGTCGAGGGCGTGGGCGTACTTCGCCACCGCCTGCTGGAGTTCGGCGATCACGAGACCACCGTCAGCACGATCTTGCCCTGGATGTGGCCCTGCGCGGCCCGCGTGTGCGCGCTGCCGGCCTCCGGCAGCGGGTAGGTGCTGTCCACCCCGACCTGGACCTTACCCTCGTCGAACAGGCGCCCGATCTGGGCGAGTTGGGGACCGTTGGAACGCACCTGAATGTTCGAGACGGTGATGCCCAGACGCGCCGTCGCTTCCGGGTCGTACTCGGCGAAGAACACCGGAAGCATGGTGCCGCCGCGCTTGAGCACGGTCAGAAAGCGTGAGCTGTCCGGGCCCCCGACGGTGTCGATCACCAGGTCGACGCCGCCGACCACGTCCGCGGCGTGCGTCCTGGTGTAGTCGATGAACTCATCGGCGCCGAGCTTGCGCAGGAACTGCTCGTGCCGGCCCGAGGCCACCGCGATGACGTGCGCCCCCTTCCATTTCGCCAGCTGCACCGCGAAGTGGCCCACTCCACCGGCGGCCCCGTTGACCAGCACGGTCATCCCTGACGTGATCGGCACCGGCCGGTGCACCTGGCCGGTGAAAGGAGACGGCACGTCGTGGCCGAGCTCAACCAGGAACTGCCAGGCCGTCAGCACCGCCATCGGCGCCCCGGCCGCCTGCACGTGGTCGATACCGGCCGGCTTGTGAGCCAGGTCCGAAGCCGGCGCGGCCACGTACTCGGCGTACGTCCGGCCGTCGAATCCGGGGAACCGCAGCATGCCGAAGACCTCGTCACCGACGGCGAACCCCGGCACGTCCGGAGCGACCGCCTGGACCACGCCCGACATGTCCGTTCCAGGGACCAGGGGGAACTTCAGCTCCGGCCTCATCTCGGCCGGCATGACCTTCATCCCCTCACGCAGGTACCAGTCCGGCGGGTTGATGCCCACCGCGTGTACCCGGACGAGTACCTCGCCCGGGCCGATCTCGGGAACCGGCACCTCGTCGTACCGCAGAACTTCCGGCCCGCCCGCCTCGTGGAACTGGATCGCCTTCATCACGCCTGTCGCTTTCTCGGGGAAACGTTGCTCCCTCAGTCAAGGTCCAGGACGGCATGACCGTCCAAGACCGGTTCGGCAACCTGGTCATTCCGAAACGGCATGACACGTACGCTGCAAGGGTGAACGATCTCGGACAGGACCTGGAACTGCGGCTCGTGCGCTACTTCACCGTGGTGGCAGCGCACCAGCACTTCGGCAGGGCCGCCGACGAACTGCGCGTGGCCCAGCCGGCACTGAGCCGCCAGATCCAACGGCTCGAGAAACATCTCGGCACACGACTGCTGGACCGCATCCCCCAGGGCACCCGGCTCACTCCGGCCGGCCGGACGTTCCTGCCCCGGGCCCAAGCCCTGCTCGAGGCCGCCCGCCAGGCCGAACTGGCCGTACGTGAACAAGCCGAGACCGAACGAATCACCATCGGCTACGTCGAAGACCTGGTGATCACCGCCGCTGTACGGGAACTGCGTCGCCGTCACCCGGACGCCGAGATCGCCACCCGGCATCTGAGCTGCCGCGACGTCGGGGCACTGTCCGCCCAGCGCGTCGACGCCCTGATCGCGCGAGCCCCGCTGCCGCTCACCGCCGACGACCTGCTCACCACCCCGCTGTACGAGGAGCCCCGGATGCTCGTGGTCCCGCACGGCCATCCCTTGGCCGACCGCGAGTCGGTGACCGCGCAAGAGCTGGCCGGCGAAGAGGCGGCGCCGTGCGCGTTCGAGACCGCGGACTGGACTTCCTATCGACTCCTCGGGGCCGGCCTGCCGCCGATCGAGAGCTACGAGGACAAGCTCGAACTCGTCGCGAGCGGCGAGGCGATCGCCGTGCTACCGGTCGGCGACCGACGCAGCTCACTGCGTCCCGACCTCGTCACCGTCCCGATCGAGGGCGCTCCTCCCAGCCAGGTCGTCCTGGTCAGCCGCAAGGGCGACCCGAATCCGATGGTCAGGCATCTCCGGCTTGCCGCCAAGGCCGTCCTGACCGCCCCGGCAGCCTGACCGGCACCAGCCGCACCCGCTTGGCGCTGAACTGCGCCAAACTGCACCGAGCGGTGCTCACACGCGTCATGTACGTCGCGCATCTGCCGGAATCGCTCGCGGTTACCTACTTAGTGTGGGTCAGCTCTGTCTCGGTCGATGAGGAAGTGCTGCCCCGCGACGGCGATGTCCTCCGCAGTCTGAGCGTCGACGCACGGCTCCACCACGGCCACCGCCCCGCTCGCCTTCGTGTTCCCCCGGATGCCGACGCACCGCTCGCCGTCCCCCGCCGAGCGCAGCCGCCAGGCGCCGGCGCCGTCCGTGTTCCCGGTGCCCTCGGCCCGTTCGATGCGGAACAGTTGAACGGTGCCAGGGGCAGCGCAGTCGTCCCAGGGTTCGAGCATGGTCCGGAAGTAGCCCTCTTCCTCTCCGAGGACCGTCAGGCAACCCTTGCCCATGCCGGGTTTGTCCCACTGGATGCGGTACAGCCCGTCGTCCGTCTTCAGCAGCGTCGTCGTCGGTGGTACGGCTTTCCCGCACGGCCATTGGGCCGCTACTACCTTGGATTCGCCGCTGTCCGCCCGAGCCTGCCCCTCAGTGAGACACAGTCCGGGTGCACCGACTGGCCGGATGCGGGACAGCCCGGGGGCAGGTCCCTGCCGGGCGACGGGAGTCTGCCCGTTCTCGGCCGACCCGGCCGTCACCGGCGTCCGGCCGTCCGCGCTGCCCCCGCCCGACGGCTCGTCGTCCCGCTGAAGCAGCAGGAGCCCGCCGACGACGAGCAGGACGACGGTGCCGAGCAAAGCGAGGGAGGCGGTACGGACCCGGCTGCTGTCGGCACCAGAACCCGACGACGACACGTCCGCAGCTCCGGTTGGACCGGGAGGCGTCCCCGACGCCGTACCGGACGTCCCCGACGCCGCGATCCGCTGTCGCGAGGCCAGCCACGTGGCCTCCGCTCGCTCCGCACCGCAGGTCCGGACGAGCGCGGAAACGAGTTCGGCGCGCGGCAGCCCGTCCCGGCGCAGCATGTCAGCGACCGTACTGCGGGCCAGGACGTCACCCCGCGCGGCGGCCCGCTCTTCGAGCTGACGGTAGGTAAGCCCGCTGTGGTCCTTGAGCCGGCGCAGCAGGGCGACGAACTCGGCCGAGGTGCGCGCCGTTCCCGGATCCGGGAGTCCGGTGCCGTCGGTGCCCGCGCTTCCATCAGTGTCCCGGGCTCCCCCCGTGGTCCCCATGTGGTGATTGTCATCGTTGGCGACACGGGCATCAACCCCGGTCTCAGCCACATCACTTGATTTGTCCGTCTCTCTCGGACACGCTTCTGACCAGGCCGGACAGCTGTCCGTGCAGAGACGCCGCCCAGCCCGCGTTCCGCGTGCTTCGACATGCCTAGAGCGCGGATCTGGCCCATGATCTGCGGAGACGCGATCGCACGCATCCCAGGGCGTTTCTGTAGGCATGAAGCGACGCGCAGGTCAGTAAAAGGCCTGAGTGCGCCGCCGATCCACAACGAGGCGAGGAGCGGCTGGCCGAGCCCTGCTGTATCGGCGCAAGCAGTCTCAACATGGTCTACCTGCAGACACATGGTGCCCGGCAAGGCCCTCGACGGGCCTTGCCGGGCACCACGAAGGAGCTGACGCGTGTCAGTTCACCACGTAGAGCTTCTTCGGCCAGCCGATGCGGTCCAGGCGCTTGAACAGGTCCTTGATGTTGGTCGGGTTGAGCTTGATGCAGCCATTGGAGTAGTAGTCGTTGGGATTGCTGTTGGTCCACCGCTCGGACTCGATGGTCCCCGCGTTGCCGTTCGGCTTCATCTCGCTGTGGATGAACAGTTCGGTGCGCTTGGTGCCGTTGTGGCACTTGCGGTCGGAGATCTTGATGACGAAGCCGTTGATGATGCCGTCGAAGTTCTTGCGGTGCCACTCGATGGCGTACGGCCGGCTCGCCCCGGCGTTGGGCAACCAGCCCCTGCCGACGGCACAGGTGTCCTTGACCTGGCCTGAGCCCGCTGGGTACGTCTTGATCACCTTGTCGCGGCCGGGAGTGCGCTGGACCAGCTCGAGGTGGGATTTCGTGACCGAACCCTTGTCGAAACGCAGGTAGTAGGCGTCGGTTGCCTGGGTGGACGCCTGAGTTTCGGTGCGCGCCTGCGCCGGGGCAGTTGTGGTGGCTGTCAGGCCACCGACTAAGACGGCGGCGAGCGCGAGGGGAACGATGTGTGCGGGCTGTGCGGTCTTTCGCATGAGAACACTCCTAGGTGGTGTGTGGCGGTTCGTGACGGTTGCGCTGACGGAATCAACGCTGCTGGCCACGGTTCGGTCCGGCAAGGGATGCCCGGTGTCCCGGACAGTCCGGTGCTGTCCGGGCTGGTCACACCGCTTTCCGGACAGAGATCAGGGCCGCTGCAGGGACCTCGAGTCGCCTGTCGGGGTGAGGGCCGAGGATGGCGCCATGGGTACCGCGGGGGTGTGGAGCCCGAACGTGCATGCGGTGTCGAGCCGTTCGTCGGCATGATGAAGCAGCTCGAGGACGCGTCGGGACTGAGGTGCCGGCAACTTGGACAGCATGCTGAACACAACGGGCGGTTCCTTCCGCGCAGCACGAAGCCCCGGCTGGACGGGGGAGGCCAGCCGGGGCCGTAGGTGGTGGCGTGCGGAGGGCGGTCGCCTCGCGGCGAAAGGCTCCATGGGGCTTCAGCCGAACGATCTTCCCCATGGGCTATGGGTGAGGCCCGGGGACACTGTCCCCTCCGCAGCCACATACAGATGAACCGTCAACGGTCCCTGGTTGTTCCGCCGTTGGCGCCGCGCGATGTGTGAACTGGGGTACCCCGAGATGCTGGCCTGCCCGGCGACGACGGACTGTCCGTCACTGTCTACAGTGCCGATCCCGACACACCGGCCACGGACGCCCTGCGGTTCCTGGCAAGTTGGGCAGCCGCCCAGGACCAGTAGTAAATCCAAGGTCGGCACCAGAACCGGGTCGCCACACGGACCGACGGCGAGCGCTGAGGAGGGCCGGCATCGGTCAGCACACGAGCCCCGCTGCCCCGCCCCACCCGGCGCAGCAGCGGCAGGTACCCCCGCAGGTACTCAGGCACCACGAAGCACAGCTCGCCAGGCCCGTTGGGATCCTCGCGCAGCTTCTGGGTCAGCCCGTAAGGGTCAGCCCAGGTCTTGACGCCGAAGCGCCACGCCCCGGACCGGCCGGGACGATTCACCGCGGTCCACGCGCCCACCCCGCTGTACTACGTCTTCGGCGACCTCAAAGTCCTCACCCCGGCCGAAGTCGTCCACTGCACCGCCCACGCCATGCGTCGCCGCCGCGGCGCCTTCAAGAGAGGTACGAACACGACGAACTGTGCGGGCACAGCGCCAACTGGGTCGGGTTGGTGGCGCGCATCCTGAGTCTCTCCAGTGCGACCTGTCTGCTTCGCGTCGGTGAGAGTGCTGGCAGTGACGGTCGATCAGGAGAACGACTTACCAGCTGGTTGGCCAACCTGTGGCTATGGCGTGCAGCTGACACGGAGGTGGTATTCGCGGCCCGGCGTCTGCCATGGGGCGGAACATCCCCAGCCCCGGCTCACTACTACAAGAAGGCAAACCGCTCTTCGGGGACGACAGGGCAGCTCAGAGGCATATTGATCCGAAACTGTCGCAGGGGCGGGCTTTTATCTCTTGGCTGCTTCCATGAGTTGAGCGATGGTGCGGTCTGTCAGTTTCCACATGGTCTTCATTCCGTACGGCTCCTGTTCAGAATCGTTGAGAATTTCCTCACCTTCCGGATCACGAGAGATGTTAACCGTCAGGTAAGGATTGGTGCTGCCCTTGGTGAAGAAATCTCCTTCCTTCCATTTTGGCAATACCCACCAGGCGGTCGCATAGTCGGCTCGGTGTGTCATGTTGAGCACCTCGCTGCTACGGTAGATCCTCGAATGAAAACGGTAGAACTCGTCACCCTGGGCCGCGACCCACCCCGGGGCGTTCCAGATGTGTTTCCCGCCCTCAGATTCCGTGTCCCAGGAAGCCTCTTTGGATGCTGAGTAGCTGTTACCCAGCTTGCATCTGTCAGCCCTGATGAAAGAGACGCCCGCGCTCAGCTCCACGCGGCCCATGCCAGACTTGAGGGGCACCTCCACTGTGGCGTCAACTGAAAAATCGTCGCCGGGGTCGAGCCTGGAACCTGGAGACGTGATGTCCCCGGTACCCAGCATGCGAGAAGGGGAGTAAATCACGTGCGGCAGCGTAGAGCCGTAGCTCCACATGTCATTCTTCCAGGTACTCATGTTGCCATCATCTTCTGAGAACTTTGTGGGGTACCCATTGACTTTCCACATGGTTCCCACGACGTAAATTCGCACGGAGCCGGAGTTGCGGAACTCGATATGTGCCGGCACTTGCAAGGCCGTCCCGTCCGCACTCATAGTCGGCGTCCCGAAAGAGACACCAAAGGGGACCTGCACGGGAGTGTTATACGGGATGTACATCTGGGAATAGGCGAGGCTGGCAGCTCCGATGACTGCGGACACCACAGCACCCAGCGCGAAGCCGCGTGGATGAGGGATCCCTCGCCAGACATTTTGCTGAGTCAGCACCCACAGTGCCCACGCAATCCAGAGTGCCAGGCCGATCCACAGCCAGAGGAACGGGGTGTTCTCCCCGCCCTCGATCTGGATGACGAGGAACATCAGATCGGTGCCGGTCACGGCGCCGACACCAACAAGGACCGCCGCGCCCGAGTACGGCATGGTCCTTTTTCCCCAGTAGTCAAACAGGGCAAGGACGGCAACGAGCTCAACCAGCGCGGCGGCGATGAGAGCGACTCCCATGAGACGCCCGCCGTACGCCAGCGCATTGAACGCGTCCGCCATTCCCACATGCAACAGTACGGCGGCGGACACAAGGAGCCCCAGCGCCATGCCAACGGCCTTACCCCGCCTTCTCCATGGACGGTCGGGCCAGCGTTCGCTGTCGGCCAACCAGTGGACATGTCTGGAGTCGTTCAGGTCGAAGTCACGCGGCAGTCCGGCCCGACGCAAGAGCCTTCGCAGTTCCCGGAGAGACCAGGCACTACCGACGGGGCCACCCCCGACACGTACTGCCCGCAAGCCTCGTTCGTCAGGCGCCTGTACGACTACGAGCGGTTGACTGATCATGACCGAAGAATGACTGCGGCCTTGTGGCGACAGCGGGAAGGACACACCCTGCGATCGGGTGTTCATTGACATAAGCACCGTTCCTCTCCGGCGCCGCCTGCGGCGGTAAGAAGCTGTTGTTCTTCCGGACTTGAGAACGGCGTTTTCACTGGTCGGGAGCAGGGGCGGTGAGTCCGTGGGAGTCGTGACCTGTCATGTCGTCGTTGCGGATGCCGTCGGTTGTCGGACTGCTGGAACAGCACGAGCTCGCGGATTCGCTGTCGGGTCGACGGGCTGCGTGAGGAGGCAAACCGTATCCAAGGGTTGCCTGTGGACAGCATCCTGAGCTGCGGGATGGCGCTCGTGACACCGGTCACGGATAAAAGCCCCTTACGGATAAATGCCCCTCCGTTGCCGGGCCCAGAGAAAACGGACAGCCAGTGGCGGCGGCCGTCAGGTCGCGGCCAAGGGGTGGCTTCGCACAGTGGCCCCGTCCCGCGTCACTTCGCATGCGGGCTGGACCTGTCGCCGATCCGGCCGCGAACGACCGGAAAATCCCGAGGACGCGATGACCACCGCACCCAACCCGCCCATTCTGCCGGCCCCGGCGGACACCGCCGCGACTTCTCCTACTACTGATGTACCTGGAGAAGCGTCCCGGGCCCGGAAGGCTGCGGCGGCGAAAGCCGGAGCGGAGATCCGCGGCGAGGTCCTGCTCACCCTCGCGCAGCTGCGCCTGGCCACACCCCGCCAGCTCAAGGCTCTGGTGCTGCCCCACCAGCAGGACACCGACCACGTTCGTCGCGCGCTGCGCAACCTGCTCGCCGCATCCCCGGCTCTGGTCGGCCCGCCTACCGCGTCCAGCACAGCTACGGGTAGTGCACCCCGGCCGGGCTCGCCGAAGCCGCCGCCTCCGGTGACCTCGCACCGAGGGCCGGCCACGCCACCGGGAAGCGCGCGGCCGGCAAGACCGGCCTGCCGGAAGACGGTCTCGCCCTGGTCGACACCGTCATCGCCTTCCACCGGCCGGAGACGGCGGACCGTGCCGACTGGCAGGTGGAGGTCGCCCACCCGACCCCGGCCGGGAACCTGGTGCCCGACGGGGTGGTGCTGCTGGCCGACGGCTCCAGCGCGTTCGTGGAGATCGACCGCACGATGTCCTACGCCCTCCTGGTCGCCAAGCTGGAGCGCTACGACGCCTACCGAAACGCGCCTGCGTCCGGGCGCGGCAACGCCGCCCGGGCCCCGCGCCCCCACCGGCTGGAGACCTACGCCGGGCCGTCCCTTGACCGGCCGTTCCCGCCAGTGCTGCTCGTCTTCGCCCCCGCCCCGCGCCGTGCGGCCCCGGCAACGAGGGAGACCGCCTTCCATGATCGCGCCCGCGCCGTCCGGGGGTGTGAACTACAGGCTCACCGCGGCGACCACGACTCTGCCGCTGCCGCTGCCGGCCCGGCACGGCGCCGACGGGCCGGTGTCGCGGGTCGTCGGCAACGGCCGGGAGTGAGGAGCGCTGTTCTCTGGCCGCGCTGCCGAAGGCACGGTGAGCACGGTGGGTCCGGCCTCCACCAGGGCCGGGCCCACCGCCCGCACCTCCGTTGTCAGTGACGGCTGCGACGCTGATCAGATGAACGGAGACGAACAGCTGAGGCGCGGCCGGGTGTACGGCCACGACCACGACGACCCCAACCCGGGCCCGCTCCCGCACCGGACCTACGCCGAACTGGTCGGCGGTCCGCTGGACGGACTGCTGCTGGACATCCACGGATGGCGGACCGTGGAAGTCGACGACGGGGTGGCCCTGGCCACCGAGCTCGGGCAGTTCCCCGGCGGCCGGTCGCTGTACGACCCGCACCCGGGCGAACCCCGCACACCCGGTCCCGGGGTCAGCTGCCGCTTCTACTACTCCGGCGACACGCCCTGACCGCGCCCCGGCCGTGAGCCCGACCACGGCCGGAGTGACGGGTGGTGCGCCGCTACGCCTTCCGGAGCGGGGAGTTGGAGTCCCCTGCTGCGGGAGACCCATTGGAAACTCTGGCGGGACGGCAGTAGGTCATAGTCCAGGGTGCGCAGCGCGCAGCCCCGATCCCTCGGTCATGTGCCACGGCTCGATCCTTGACGGGCCGTCCCGCTCGGGACGGCTGGACCGGACAGCCGGTCAGACAAGGTCCCAGCGACCCACCCCCACCGGCGGAGAACGTCCAGCCCGTTCACAGCTGCCCGCTTCTGGCAGGCGCCAGAACGACGGGGCTGTACGTGGCACCGCTGCTTGTGGGGCAGGACTGGCGGTAGGTCTGCCTTCACGGGCCGGACGGCGCTCGCTCGTACGCCAGTGGCGATCTGTGCGGCTCGATTCTTCGTCCGGCTGTGAGGTTAGGCATCGGCGCCGAGGTCTCTACGCATGGCTTCCCGAAGGGCCTGGTACGCGCGGTCGTAGCGATGCCGTCCGGTGACGTACTCGCTGCAGTCCCGGCTGAATCCGTCAGCAACCACGTCGCGCAGGCCGCGAAGCCGCCGGAACGAATCGTCGGACTTCTCGACCACGTAGCGTGGCACGCAGATCGACAGCTCGTATCGCAGGCTGGTGCAGGCTTCGAGGGCTTCCCGCACTGCGCGCCGAGCAATGCTCATGACTTGTGGATCGGGGCTCGGGGAGCGCGCGAAGGGCGTACCTTCCCGAGTGATCGATTGAAGGTCACCGAGTAGGCCGACGCTGCGAACGTCGGTCGGGAAGGCCCGCCCGTGCTCAGCGTAGTCAATGCCGATGGCACCACCCCGAACGGCGCCCTGATCGACGAGATCGTCCGCGAGGACGCACGACGGATGCTGGCCGCCGCACTTGAGGCTGAAGTCAACGCTTGCAGGGCGCCGCGGGTGAACGACCATCGGGTCGACGAGGCGACCTGGGAGCGCAAGAGGTTTGCCTCGGTAATCCTGCCGCCCTGGTGCCGCAAGTCCCCGAAGATCAGCGTGGTGCTGCCGCTCCTCTACCTGCACGGCCTGTCCCGCGGGGATTTCGTGCCGGCGCTGCAGCAGTTCCTCGGTTCCTCCGCCGGGCTCTCGCCCGCCACGGTCGCCCGGCTGACCGCGCAGTGGCAGGCCGACCACAAAGCCTTCGGAGAGCGCGGCCTGACCGGGTCCGACCACGTCTACGGCTGGGCCGACGGCATTCACCTGCGCATCCGACTCGCGGAGGCCAAGTCCTGGGTCCTGGTTGTCATGGGCGTGCGCGCGGACGGCACGAAGGAGCTGATCGCGATGGCCGACGGCTACTGCGAATCCGCCGAGTCCTGTGCCGACCTGCTGCGCGATGCCGCCCGACGTGGGATGCGCGCCCCCGTCCTCGCCCTCGGCGACGGCGCACTCGGCTTCTGGAAGGCCCTGGCCGAGGTGTTCCCCGAAACTTGCCATCAACGGTGCTGGGTTCATAAAACGGCCAACGTCCTCAACGCCCTGCCGATGTCGGCCCAGTCCGGCGCGCGCAAGGCGCTGCAGGACACCTACGACGCCGAGGACCGCGAGCACGCGGTCACGGCCGTCGCCTCGTTCGACAAGACGTACGGCGCGAAGTGGCCCAAGGCCGGCAAGAAGATCACCGATGATGTCGGCGAACTGCTGGCGTTCTACGACTTCCCGGCCGAGCACTGGATCCCTCTGCGCACGACGAATCCCATCGAATCGAATCGACCTTCGCGACGGTACGACTGCGGACCAAGGTCACCAAGGGCGCCGGCAGTGCCGCCGTCGCACTTGCCATGGTCTGCAAGCTCGTCGAGTCCGCCCAGGCCTGCTGGCGGGCGGTCAACGCACCCCACCTCGTCGCGCTCGTCCGCGCCGGAGCCCGTTTCGAACAACGGCCACCTCGTCGAACGTCCCGAGGCGGTGACCGCATGAGCCGACCGACGCACGGCACGCTGCATCACATCGAGCTGTGGGTGCCGGACCTCAGCCGCGCGCTCGCTTCGCTCGGCTGGCTACTGGAGGCGCTGGGTTACGCCCTCTTCCAGAGCTGGGACGGCGGCCGCAGCTGGCGGCTCGGGCCGACGTACCTGGTCATCGAGCAGTCCCCGGCCCTCACCGCCGAACAGCACGACCGCTGCCGCCCAGGACTGAACCACCTGGCCTTCCACGTCGAAGACGCTGTCACCGTCGAGAAGTTGACGGCCACCGCAGCTCAGCACGGCTGGCATCTGATGTTCCCCAAGCGGCACCCATACGCCGGCGGCGGACAGCACTACGCCGCCTACCTGGAGAACGACGACGGCTTCGAGGTCGAACTCGTCGCGATCAAGTCACCCGAACGAAGCTGAGACCAACCGATCCACAGGTCTTGACGATTACTCCTGCGCGCCCGTGCTGTAGGGGGTCGGGATCTGGGTTCCGAACGGCCACACGGCAAGCGTGTCGGGCCGATGCGAGAGCTGCGAGGTCGGCCGACGCGTTGGCGATTCCTGCGCCCACGATCGTGCTGGCCAGCGAGACCCATTCCTGTCGGCTCGGAGGCTGACTGTAGGTTCTCACTACGGGTGACATGTTGATCTCGTTCGACCAGGGGTTTCATAGTTGTCTTACGCACTGTCGCCAAAGATCAATCTCAGAACTCGTCGTTTCCTCGCCGTGAGACGTGGATGGCGCAGGCGCATCGGCAAGGCTCAGCGCATCTGCTATCGGACTCTTGGTACCGTCCCGCTGATCCGCGGCGTGCCAGACGCTGAATGGGCCTTGGTGCAGAGCCGGGGCAATCTGCCGCCACGTCTCGCAGGCACGGCACGGTCAGGCGGCAGCCTTCTGTGGCTCGCCGGGTTCGTAGCTGTACAGCCACGCGGTGGCCTTCTCGTAGATGAGCGGCACGCACACGCGCATCAGCAGCGCCTGCAACCGCCGTTTGACGGGGCCGGCCTTCTTCACGCAGCGGTTGTCCTCGGCGGCGTCGAGGAGTTTGACGATGCGTGGGCGGCGTTGGGCGTCGTACGCCGTCAACGCGGCCGGGATCGTTGGCTCTGCTCGCAGCACGGTGGCGAGTGTGAGGGCGTCCTCGATGGCCATCGAGGCGCCCTGTCCGGCGCCGACCGGGTGTGCGGCGTCGCCGATCAGGACGACGCGGTCGGCGTGCCAGGTCGGGACCGGGTCGACCGCGTGGAAGGTCACCGTTGGCTGCAGGTGTGTGGTGGCGGCGATGACCGCCGAGGGCACTGCCTCTTTCGCGTAGAGGTCCGCGGTGCGCCGCAGCCAGTGCGTGTCGCTGACGCCGTTCCGGTCCGGTTCGACCGGGTCGGCGATCTGCGCCGACCACCACACCTCGTCGTCGCCTGTGGCGAGGTGGATGAAGGCGCCGTTGCGGGCGAAGGTCATGTTGAACACGCCTGGCTCGACACCGTCCATCCGGGACACGCCGGAGACGGCGTAGAGCCCGGCGTATTCGGGGTGCGGCGCGTCCTGGTCGAGCAGTGCGCGTACGGTTGACCAGATGCCGTCCGCCGCCACCAGCAGATCGGCGGTGTCGCGCTTCCCGCCGGCGAACTCGGCGACCACGCCGTCCGGTGTCTCGGTCACGGCGGTGAGCCGTTCTCCGGTCACGATCTCCGCCCCGGCTGCGCCGGCGGCGTCGCGCAATACCGCCACGAGTCGGCCACGCATCAGCGTGACGCTGTGCAGGGTGTCGCTGCGCCGCCGGCCCCGTGGCACGTCACCCAGCAGGTGCCCGCCGGCGGACCACATGCGTTGCCTGGGGATATCGACGCCGGCCGCCTGGATTTGTGGCAGGCAGCCGAGCGCGTCCAGGCCACGTAACCCGTTGGTGGCCAGGCTGACGAACGAGCCGACCGGCCCGGCCGGGTCCTCGTGCGTCTCGTAGAGGGTCACTTCGACATTGGTCTGGCGCAACGCCCGCGCCGTGGCAGCCCCGGCGACACCGCCGCCGATCACTATCGCACGCATTCCAGCTCTCCGTTCGGTCAAAGGGGGGTCGGTGAGCGTCAGGACGCCCATTCGACGAGTTGCAGCACGATGCCGTTGGGGTCGGTGACCTGGAAGAGCCGTTCACCCCAGGGTTCTTCGCGTAACGGCATAGTGATGTTGGCGCCCCCGGCGCGCAGGCGCTCGTGTTCGGCGGCGATGCCGGTCACGGTAAAGGCCAGGATCAGTCCGGCCACTTGCTGGTCACGCTGGTCCTCGGGCAGGACCTCGATGCCGCGCCGCAGCAGCACGATGTCGGCTGCCGCGGCGTTGGGTGTTGTGTCGGGTCGGGTCAGGGAGACGAAGCCGTCGGCGGCGTTTGCTTGCTTGTAGCCGAAGTGGGTGATGAGAAAGTCCCGGGACGCGGTCACGTCCTCGACGGTGAGCGAGATGGTCGTGGCGGTGATGTTCATCGTTGTCTCCCGGCTGTTTCCGTGGCGGTGTAGGTGAGGATGGCGACTCCGCTGTCGAGGACGACGTTGTCGCGCAAGGCGAAGCGGCGTGGGGCGGCGTCGGTCCTGCCCGCGAACAGAGGGATGCCGGCCAGGGCGGTTACCGGGTTGACCTTGAGGATGAGTTCGTCGATCTCCTGGTAGAGAGCGCCGGCGAGTTCGGCACCGCCGGCGAGCCAGATGCCCTTGGTGGTCTCGGTGGTCTCGGCCTTGAGTTCCCTGACTGCCGCCACCGGGTCGGTGGCGACCACCTCCACACCCGGGTCGGGGTTGTGGTCGAGGGTGCGGGAGAAGACCAGGTGCCGCAGATGCGGGTAGGCGTTGGTGACGCCCGCGTCCAGACCGATCTGGTATGAGCGGCGGCCTTCGAGCACGGTGTCGAAGCGGGTGCCCGGGTCAGTGATGCCGAGCGCCTCCCGGGCGCCTGCCGGCAGGGTCTCCGGGTAGTGCTTGACGATGTGGGCCAGGTAGTCCTGGCCGACGGTGAACAGGCTGCCTGTGGGGTCGGTGCGGTCGGGTTCGGCGATGTACCCGTCGAGTGTGGTGGCGACGTAGTAGGTCAGTGTGCGCAAGGGATTCCTTCCGGGGGAGGGTCAGCGGGTGCCACGGGCGCGTGGAATGCCACGGTGTGCCTTGGGTGCTGGCTGCGAGTAATGAATGGCGCGGACCTGCGCCTGTCGCCACGCGCCGTGGCGGCGGCGAAGGGGGAACTCATCGAGCGTCGGGTCGGACTGGGACTTGCCGAGGTCGGACTTCCGCATCCAACTTCCCTTCAGGTGAACTTTGCGACAGTGGTAAGTTTGCCTGAAGGCGCTCTGTGGTGTCAACATAAATTTACTACGAGAGTAAGATTCTTTCTGTGGAGGCCAAGATGGATGCCCCATTGGGCTTGCGGGAGACCAAGAAGCAGGAGACTCGACAGCTGATCTCCGACCACGCCACCCGGCTGTTCATCGAGCAGGGCTTCGAGAACACGACCATCGCCGAGATCGCCGCGGCCGCCCGGGTCGCGAAGAAGACGGTGACCAACTACTTCGCGCGCAAGGAGGACTTGGCCCTCGACCACCAGGACGAGTTCGCCGCCACGCTGGCGCATGTCGTGGCCTCCCGCCGTTCCGGGGAGTCCGCGCTCGCGGCCCTGCGCCGTGCGTTCGAGGCCGTGATCACGGCACGGGACCCGGTCGCGGGGTTCTCCGGTCCGGCGTTCTCCCGCATGATCACCGAGAGCCCGACCCTGTCGGCGTGCCTGCGTGGCCTGCATGACCGGCGCGAACACGTGCTCGCCGACGCGTTGGCCGAGGCTGTCGGTGTTCGAACGGACGACATGACCGTCCGGACGGTCGCCGGGCTGCTCGGCGCCGTGCACCGTGTTCTGTTCGGGCGCATCCAGGATCTGACCCTGGCCGGGCACACCAACGACGAGATCGCCGAGATCGTCACCGGGGAGGCGGCCCGCGCGTTCGACCTCCTCGAACCAGCCCTCGGTGACTACGCGGTTGCCTGAGTGGTCGCTTCGGTCTCGTAGTAGTGCAGGTTTTCGTCGGAGCGGGTGCGGTGCAGGCCGGCCTTCTCCAGCACCCGCTGGGAGGCGAGGCTGTCGTGGGCGGTGTCGGCGCGCACGCGGCGCACGCGCCCGGTGGTGAAGGCGTAGTGGAGCAGGGTGCGTCGAAAGAGTGTGGCGCGGCATGAGTCGCAGTGCCCGGACAGAAGCCGGGCTGGCTCCCGGGGGAGCTGGGATGCCTCATCTTCTTCGCGGGCGGCCCGGATGGGAGCCGGCCGGGCGAGCGGGACGTCGTTTTCTTGAGCAGTGCCAGGCGCACAGTGGCAAGGTTCGTCCCCCCTCGCGGTCAGCGATGTCCTGGAGTGAGAGGCGGTTTTGCTCGTACCAGGTCTGCCATTGCCCGATGCGGGCGGTCGTGTGCTGGGTGCGGCGGAAACGAGGCGGACTTCAGTCCACCGGGGTTCGGGACAGCAGGCGGATGGCGTGTGCCGTGGTGGTGTTCAGAGCCTGCGCAACCTGGGCGATGGAGAAGGCGCCGCCGGGGACGGTCTGGTGGAGCTGGGCAGCGGTGATGCTGTCCGGGTCCGGTCCCGGCAGCCGGAGGCCGCGCAGGACGGCGGCGTCGAGTTGTGGCGTCCACTGGACGGGTTCGTCGATACCGTGCTCGTCGAGGATCGTGCGTGCGGTGTGAGTGAGCAGGTCGGCTCGGCTGGCAGGATGCGCCAGCGAAATCGCTGTACTGCTGGCGTTGGGCATGGGTGGCGGTCGCGATGGCCGGGTGCGCGAGACTCGGGGGCGATCCGGTCAGGGTGTGGAAGATCCAGCGTTGGGCGTGCGCGATGTCGGGAGTATGGTTCGTGCGCAGGCAGCGCTCGTTCCGCCGCGGCTTGGTTCATGCAACACCCGTCAGGGTCTGCTGTTGCGACCACCTCTAGAGCCCAAGTTCCCAGGTGGGCCGGTACTCACTCCTATGAAGCCACCCCAGTCGGCGTCGCCGCCGTCTCCTGCCGAGCAGACGTCTCGCGCACCTTCCTCTATGACAACCCCGAGGCCAGGGCCGCCATCGCTCACCTATCTGACGTGGTGGCGGCTCACCACCGCGGCACGCCTGCTCCAGACGACCGACGCCCCACTGTCCGCCGTCGCGCAGCGCAGCGGCTACGGCTCCGCGTACGCGTTCGCCAACGCCTTCAAACGCGAGTACGGGATCTCCGCCGGCCGCTACCGGCAGCAACACCGCACCGACCACCAGCAGTTGTCCGAGAGCTAGGCCTCGAAAGCCCTGAAGACTACGAGGCCACATAGCTCATCGCGTCCGACGGTCGCACCTGAGGTGTAGCTCTTTTGAAGGGAAACCTTGACCTGCACCGAACTGTGGTCGACCCGATCAGCACCTGATCTTCTTCGGTCGCTGCGGACTGCGACTGCTATCAAGGACACGGCTGACGAGGAACACGTGCCAGCGGCCACCGCTCGCCCGCCCAAACGCTCGGGCACTGCCGCCCGCCCCAACCATCGGACCTGGCAAAACGCCTGATCAACCCCTCCCTTCAGAGGAGCTACACCCATTCCCGATGCGGGCATCACGCAGGTGACTCGCCGTTTCCGGCGGCAGCCGGGCCGAGGCTGGGTGAGAGGTGGGCCACCGCCAAGGCGACAGCCTCGTCGGCTGTGGCAGCTTCGCCGAGGACACCCTCGTGAAGAAACCGCTGAACGCGGTAGGGGCGTCCGGCGCGGGACGGGACAATGGCCACCACCACAGGGGATCTGTGCCCGGGGTAGGCGCTGAACCCGAGCGTCCAGTGGCTGGACATCGGGGAGAGCTGCCGCAGGCGCGGTTCGGTCTCGGCAGCATCCACGAGCAGGCCGAACTCCGGGAAGTGCGGCGCATCGGCGGCCTGTTCCCGCAGCAGACGCCAGCTCACGTCAACCGCTGCGGCCGGCCCGCTTTCGTGAGTCTCGGCAAGCTCGCTGAAGTGCAGAAACGGCAGTTTCGCGTGCAGTTCCCGCAGACTCTTGCCCTCCCCCCACGCCACACCTGCCCGGTCGACGTCAGCGAGATCGGGGGTTGCTCCGTGATGAGTTCGATCCCCTGGCTCCAACCGAAACACCGAACCAGCGCCTCTCGGCTCCGATGTGAACGGACAGCGGCCGACGTTCAGGAACCAAGGCCGCGATGCCCGCCGAAACGGCTGGTCCCCAGTCCCCGGGCACGGTCACGAGATCGACACCAAGGTCGGCCGCCACCTGGTCCAAGGCGGCGGCCAGGCTGCCCGCGGCGGCCAGGTCGGGATAGAGATCGGAGTTCACGGTCAAATTGTGCCTTCACCATGCTCTGGCAAAGAACAGCAATTGACGAACGAAGTGCCGCCGGGCGCCGAGGCGCACGGGGCCACACGTCACTGCTCATGCCCGGCGTTCGCTGCTTGGAGAGTGCGACTGACCACCAGGGTCGGGGACGAGGTGCTGCCGGAGCTTTATCGCAAGGTGCTGGTGATCGTGCGGCCGGCGACTCGACCATGCGTACTGCGGTAGCCATCACAGTCGGGTGCCTGGCAGCGAAGAGCCCCGCTTCTCCCGAAGGGAGAAGCGGGGCCCGTGGCCGCAGTCGTTGGAGCATCCTGCGGGGTTCTAGCAGGGGGGGATGGAGCCCTCCCAGAAGAGGGTGCCGGGTGTCAGGCTGATGAAGCCCTCGTGGCCGTTGGCGTGATTGAGGACCCAGACCCACCTTGCCGAGGCGGGGCCGACGTAGCAGATAGCGGCGATGTCGTTTCCGACGAACGCCTGGCCCGCGTTGCACCCAGCGCTGGGGCACTGACGGATCACATCGTTGGCGATGACGCCGCCCTTGTGCCCGACGCTGTTGCAGTCCTGATTCGAACGGGGGGCGCCGTTACCGAGGTTGGACCGCGCGATGAAGCCGGTGTGGCCGTTGGCGCGGTTGTAGACCAGGTCCCAACCCTGCAAGGTACACACGTCGGCCAGGTCGTTGCCCTGGTACGCCTGCCCCTGGTTACAGCCGCTGGCCGGGCACTGGTAGAGCGGCCGGAAGCCGTCCACCCAGGTTCCGACGCCGATTCCCTGCGCGGAGGTGGGGGAAAGGGAGCGCGAGGCGGTGGACGTTGCGGCGGCTGTCGGTGAGATCGCTGCCGCGCACAAGGCGATAGCGGCGAAGATCGCCCCGAGGAAGGACAGAGCTCCGGACGACCGCGTGTGAGCGCCGGTGTTGGGGGCGACCACACTCAACAGGCGGTCACCGAGCATTGAAATGCCACGCATACCTTCTCCCTCGTTACGTCGGAGCACGGGCCCGGGGAGGCCCCGGCTTCGATCGATGCGCCCATCAGTTGTTAGGCGCCGGACATGAGCTTTGACGGCCGGCGGATTGTCTGGCAGGTCCCTTTCACCACTCTGGACAATCTGCAGGCCCTGGCTGAGCGGGTGTTGGGGATGCCGAGGGGCAGGGGTTAGCGTCGGGTGAGGCACGTAGGTGCAGTGACGGGGGAGTCATGGGGCGTCGGGAACGGCCGCTGGATCCGGCGGAGGGGCCGGTCGCGCGGTTCGCTTATGAGTTACGGAAGTTGCGGCAGGAGGCCGGTGGCGTCACCTACCGGGTGATGGCGGGCACGGCGCACTATTCTGCTGCGACCCTGGCGCAGGCTGCGGCCGGGGACCGGCTGCCGTCGTTGTCCATCGCCCTGGCCTATGCCGGGGCGTGCGGTGGTGACCATGCGGAGTGGGAGCGGCGTTGGCGCGAGACCGCGCGGGAAGTGTCCCGGCAGGCCCGCGGGGCCGAGGACGGCAGTGAGCCGCCGTACCGGGGTCTGGCCCGTTTCGGTATCGCCGATCACGAGCGGTTCTTCGGCCGGGACCGGCTCGTCGACCAGTTGGTGGCCCTGGTCGGCCGCAAGCATCTGGTGGTGGTGACCGGGCCTTCCGGCAGTGGCAAGTCCTCTGTGCTGCGCGCCGGACTGATCGCCCGGATACAGCGGACCGCATCCGGGCAGGACCGGCCTGCCGCGATCCGCGTCCTCACCCCCGGGCCGAGCCCGGCCCGCACACATGCCGGGATCCTGGCCCTCGAGGCGGCCCCGGCCGGCACGGTGATCGTGGTGGACCAGCTGGAGGAGGTCTTCACGCTCTGCACCGATCCGGCCGAGCGGACCCGCTTCCTTGATTTGCTGTGCGACCTGCGGTCCGTTCATCAGGGCGTCCGCGTCGTGGTCGCCGTCCGGGCCGACTTCTACGGCCACCTCACCCGCCACCGCCGTATCGCCGAGGCCGCCCCGGACGCCACGGTGCTGGTCCCGCCCATGAACCACGAAGAATTACGGGAGGCCATCGTCCGGCCGGCCGCACTGGGCGGGCTCGTCGTCGAACGCACCCTGACCACCCGGATCATCCGGGAAGTCGCCGACGAAGCCGGCGGCCTGCCCCTGATGTCCCACGCCCTGCTGGAAACCTGGCGTCGGCGCAGCGGCCGGGTCCTGACCGAGGCGGCCTACGATGCCGCTGGCGGCATCCAGGGGGCGATCGCCCGCACGGCGGAAGACTTCTACGGCCACCTCACCTCAGAACAGGCCGAGACCGCCCGGCGGATCCTCCTGCGTCTGGTGACGCCCGGCCAAGGGAATCAGGACACCCGCCGTCCGGCCGACCGCGGCGAGATCACGAAGCTGGGCCCCGCCGCCGTGTCCGACACCGACCTGGTCCTTGACCGTCTGGCCCACGACCGTCTGGTCACCCTAGACAAGGACACCGTCCACCTCTCCCACGAAGCTGTCTTGTCCGCCTGGCCGCGGCTTCACGCGTGGATCGAAGAGGACCGCGACCGGCTGCGCACCCAGCGCCACCTCACCGAGGCCACCCACACCTGGCAGACACTCGGCCAGGACCCCGGCTCCCTCTACCGGGGAGTGCGCCTGTCCGTCGCCGAGGAGTACTGGGCCGGCCCCGGACAGCGGGACGATCTCACCCCGGCGGAACGGCAGTTCCTCACCGCCAGTCTCGCCGCACGCAACCGGCACCGCCGCCAGCGGCACACCCGCATGGCAGCCCTGTCTGTCCTCGTCGTCCTCAGTCTTGTCGCCGCCCTCACCGCCTGGCAGCAGAACCGTTCCAGTGAACGCCGCCGTCTGGAAACCGAGGCACGTCGCGTCGCCAACGTCGCTGGTAGCCTGCGTCCGTCCAACCCTCAAAGCGCGATGCGTATGAGTCTCGCCGCGTGGCAGGTCGCCGACCTGCCCGAGACCAGTTCCGCCCTGCTGGCCGCCGCGAGCGAGCAGGAGCAGGACGTCTTCACCGATCCCGACGGCAGCCCCGCGACCATGCGGCGGTTGAGCGCCGACGGAAGCACGATGATCAGCATTGGAGCGGACCGGGTGACGCGCTGGGACGTTGCCACCCGCAGGCGCATCGGCGTCTTGCCGGGCCTGGGCCGGAGCCTGGAAGTCGCGGCCCCGCCACGGACCGACGCCGGGTGGCTCCCGGTCTTCGTGGACAACCGGGTGGCTGTACGCGACCTCGCCGCCGGACGCTCCACCGGCCCTCCGCTGACAGACGCCGACGGTGGCGTGGAGATGAGCCCGAGCGGTCGCCTCCTGATCGTGTACGACAGGAAGGGCACGCAACTGGCCATCCAGCTCTGGGAGCCACAGGCTCGGCGCAAAGTCCTGCAGATCGAACTGGAGGTGACCGATGGACGTGCCGACCGCAGGGACGTGACCTGGGAGAACCTCTCAGCTCTCCTCTACAACTACAGCACAGAGCGCCGTGGCGGTCAGGACGATGAAGTCCCGGGTGCCCCCGACGCGACACTGAGCGCCGACGACCGCTACCTCGCCGTATGTGTCCCAGGAGAGCGGCTGCGACTGTGGGACGTCGCAAAAAACCGCCGGCTGACCGTACCTTGGCTCCCAAGAGTCACCGAGCGTCAATGTGCCCGGGAACAGATCGAGTTCAGCGCCGACAGCAGCCACCTCGCTGTCGCCGACGACACCGGCTTCCGCACCTGGAACATCACGACAGGCCGGGAACTGCCGAAAGTCGAGCACCCCGGGTTGAGTATCGTGGAGCTGGGCGAGGGCGGCTCGTTCATGGCCGCCGCGGACGGCTCGGAGATCCTCGTGTGGCGGCTCGCTGTTCCCCAGTACCCGGTCTACCGTCACCGACTCTCCGGAGAAACCGTGAAGGAGATCAGGCTGGACGCCCGCAGGGGTGTCCTGCAGTACGTCGGCGGCCCTGCGGAGTCCTGGGGACCCACGGTGCACACCCTCACCCTCGGCCGGGCTGTGTCCCCCCGCTGGGCCGACGTGCCTTCCCTTGCGAGCACCTTCAGTCCGGACGGCTCCGTACTGGCCACCGCGGTGCCGGACCTCGACAGCGAACGCATCCGCTTCCGTGTCGTCGACGGGCGAACAGGCAAAACCCTGGCCGAACCACCCGCCGTGAGGTGCCCAATGCCCGACCGCAACCCACTCGCCAACTGCGCGGTCCTCATGGACCTCGACTCCACCGGAAAAATGCTCGCCTACGGAGTCAGGCGCTACGAGCCCGCGACCGGACCACGAGGACACATTGCTCTGTATGACGTGTCCCGCCGACGGATCACGACGGCCCTGGACGCCGACGAACTCGGCGCGGACATACCGTCGTACGTGGCCTTCGGGCCACAGGATCGCTCGCTGTTGCTGTCGGACATACCGGGCTACGGTTCCGCACCCACCCGTATCTGGGACCTCCGCCGCCGCACGACGACTCGCTTGATCCCCGGCACCCCCGGCAGAGCGGTGCTGCATCCTGACGGCGACCTAGTCGTGTCCCAGCAAGGACGCGCGTACCAGCTGCCGTCCGGCACTCTCCTGTCTGCAAGCAAAGCACCCGGCATGACCAGTGCGGCAGCGTTCAGCCCGGACGGGAGGTATCTGGCAGCCGGGGACACGTCCGGCCGCGTCGTGCTGTGGGAAGGCCATCTCACACAACGCCTCGGCGTACTAGCCTCCGACACCACACACTCGCAGTACGTCTCAGCGCTCGCCTACTCTCCCGACGGCAGAATTCTCGCTGTCGCCGGAGACGAGGGCACCCTGCAACTGTGGGACACCGCCTCACACCAGCCGATCGGATCGCCATTGCCCACCCCTGGCGACACCATCCACGCACTGACCTTCAATGCCGACAGCAGCAGGCTCTACGCATCGGGCACCCACACGCCGCTCCAGACGTACGACGTCACCCTGGACACAGCCGCACGAACCGTCTGTCGCCGCGTCACCGAGGGCCTGACGCCACAGGAGTGGCGCCTCCACCTTCCAGGTGTTCCATTTCGAAAGACGTGCTTCTAATACTCCAGCTATAGATCGTGATCTCGCTGGTGGGAGCCGGTGCGGGGATAGGCGCGGCCACCGCTGATCATCGTGAGTTGTGTGGACTGACGATGAGACGGTGGCCGCAGGTCACAACGTAGATCCGGCTCGCTGGCGGGAGGCTTTCGAGGGCCTGATGGGACGCATAGCGGGTCGCTTCGCGAGGTTTGAAACTCGATGCAGGGCTGGGCGGTTGGTCCTGGGGCTGCTGGCGGGGCTGCCGCGCAGGAACTGCTGGACGATCGCCGAGTGGGCCGGGGAGAAGACCCCGCACGGGATACAGCACTTGTTGCGTCGGGCCTCCTGGGATGCCGACGCGGACGTGACGATGTCCGCGACTACGTCGTGGAACATCTGCATGACGAGGACGCGGTGCTGGTCGTCGACGAGAACGGGGAACGGGAGCCGTACGGCACGGGCACGATCCGGGGGCGGACCTTGGAGACGCGCAGGTTGGCGGTGAGTCCGCCGGGGGTGTCGGCGTAGTCGCGGACCCGGTTGAGGGCGAGTTCGTGCTCGCGCCCGGCGACCGCGAAGTGCATCAGGACCAGGGTTGGGAGCTGCGGCCCGTCGAAGACAGTTGATCGTCAAAAAGCAGAATCGGCTGGGGCTTGACTGCCGAGGAGGGCCACGATCTCCCGTGCACCGTTTGATGTCAGCCGGACCCACGACCCGTCCTGGAAGGAGATCGTGAAGTCGGTCCCGTCCATGCTGAACTGCTTGAGTTCCGCGCCGGTGATTTCGTTCCGGGGCAGCGTCCAGAGGACGACCTCGGATCCCGGAACCCTTTCACCACCGCCCCAGGAGAGGAACCGGCTGCCCCGGGCCGTGTCCGTGTACGCAGTGATTTGCACGAGCCCATCAGAGCCCAGTTCGATCTCGGTCACCATGGGCCAGGGCCGCCGGGAGGGATCGAGCTGCCAAGGCAGCGTACGAGCCGTCTCGTCCACGCCCGCCCATATGACGGGGAAGTCGTCGACCTCGTTCTCACGCTCCTCCAGCTTCCCCCGCTTTGCGGGCGAGGAGGGACTGCCGAGAGCGTCGGCGATGATGTACAGCGGCAGCATCAGGATCCCGGTCACGACACCAAGGACGTACTGGCCGAGCCGGCCGAAGAACCCCCGCACCGCGAAGGCCGGTCCAGGGGGCCAGCCGGGCAGGTCGGGTTCAATATCGTTGCGCTCGTGGTCACGGTAAGACCGACGCTTCGCCACCCCCGCGGCAGTACCCGTGGCGAACTCAGCCCGGTAGCGCCCCAGTTCCTCAACCATGACCCGTCCTTCCCCGCCGTTCCGGCAAGGTCAACTATGCCAGCGCGGACAGCGACCGGCCCCACAGCCTCGAACGGCTGTTGAGCAGCACCTCGCGATGCTGCTGCCCGGGTCTGGGATGCTTCCTGATCGCTCGGCCATCCTGTCCCACCGGCCGCCGCTCCCGGAATCCGCCCCTGGTCGTCTCGGCTGCGCCGTCACCCGGTTGCCCGCTCAAGTCTCTCGGATCCGTTGGCAGCGCTCAGAACGACTCGGGCAGTATGCCCCGAGGTCATCGGCCAAGCCCGCCCTGGGCTGACCCGTCGTCTCTCCGGGATCGCGCACCATGGCTTCGTTCGAGGGCCGGTCCCAGTTTACGTGGCTACATCTGGCGGGGTACCAGGAGCCGCCGCTCGACGCAGCGTTGGTGCCTGGGTTCGGAGAGGATGTCGGCGCCGGCGTGCAGCGCGGGTTGATTGCACCTACCGGCATGGCTTCGTCGATACGGGAATGTACCCGGGTGCTTTGGCTGGCCAGAAGTGACGGTTGACTCGTCGATTATCCCCATGGCTATCTTTCGTGCACCATTCATCTACCTCCAAGTGATTGGCAATTCATGCAAAGTAGACGCAAATGGGCTGCGGGGCTGGCCCCCTAATTGGCTGTTCTCTTATCCCTTCCCGCTGAGGCAGTCACCAATGCATGACCAGATATCCCCTCGGCGGCTCACGGTCGCCTCCTGGGTACCCTGGAGGACTTAACCCCCACGGACGAGCCACTAGCATCGAAAACAGAAAAGGCTACTTCGGCCACGGAATCCTGCTCGCCAACCGCTCCGGGATCGACGGAACGGCGTGCCGGTGCTGTGCTCGCGTGCACCTCCATAGCGGGGACCACAAAGCAGGCATCCGCAATAAGCGGGGCTCCTGGCGCTGCTGTCGCGCAAGAGGCCGCCGCCATCTGCGCCATCACGGCCCCGGGGAACTGGCATTTTGAACGCTTGAGCGCCTGTCTGCGTGAAATGAAAGTGACGTTCACCCTTCGCGGCTCACGGCAAGAGGTGCTCGGGACGGCTGTCCTCTATGTCAGCTCCAGCGCTACCCTGAATCCTCGCTCAGGATCGTAGAACGAAGATCTTCAGGTCGAAGCCACCCAGTACACGGGGCAGGTCAAAAGCCTCAATGTGGCGGCGGAAGTGACATGCACCTCGAACTGCACAGCGACACAAAATCACCCGTGGGCGGAAACTGGACGCTCACAGACGGACAGGTCGCCCCTGGGACGGTGTCCTACCGCAACGTCCCAGCAGTGGGGCTGGCTGACTCTTCAACGGTCAAATACAGCCTCACCACCACTCAGGTCGGCACCACACCCACGCAGCCCACCGTCAACTGGTCGAATCCACGAGCCGTCCGCTGCGACTCCGCCCTGACCGAGAGCGGCAATACAAGTACCGGTTGCGCACTGCCCGGGGTCACTCCACTGCTGGAACTGCCGCTGAGCACATATGGCGCGCCGGCGATCACTTGGCCCTGCAGGCCGGTGCGGGTACCGGCAAGACCACCACGCTGGCGCAGCTGGCCCACGTCACCCGGCGCCGTGGCCGCTGCCTCGCCTGCAACCGGGCCATCGCTCAGGACGCTACCGCCCGCTTCCCCCGAAGCGTTCTGTGCAAGACCGCTCACGCCCTCGCCTGCGCCGCTGTCGGCCACCGCTACACCCACCGCCTCAACGCCCCCCGCCGCCCGGCCTGGCAGACCGGACAGGCCCTCGGCTGACGCTCAGAGGGGGGCTTGTTGGTGTACTGGAGGACGGCTGAACTGGAGTGTTGCTGATGGGCTGAGAGGCTGAATTGGCTGTGTGAGCGGGGAGTTCAGGGTGTGTGAGCTGGGGTTGTGGGTTCTGTGTGGAGAGGTTCCTGGCTTGTTGTAGGCGGTGGTGGGGCGTAAAGGCTGGGTGTGTATTTGTGCTGGTCAGAGTGGTGTTGAGGAGTGGATGCGGGTTTTCGGGACGCGGTCGGCGGTGAGAGGAAGACCGTCGGGTTGGCGTTGAGCTGGTTCCGTGCGCCGTATTTGTCCGTGGATCACGATGCGGCCAGCCGCGGTAGGAGGTCGGGTGGGCGGCTCGGTTTGCTGTTGTGGCGGGTGAGGGGGCTGTGGGTTTCCAGGAGTACGCGATCGGGCGGGATCTCCTGCGGCAGTCGTTGGGCTTGTGCGGAGGCGATCATGGCGGGGTTGACCGAGAACCACAGGCCGGCGTTCACGGCTTGGTCCAGCATGTCAGCGCTCACGGAATGTTCCCGTCGGGGTGTGATCCGCTCACGGAATGTTCCCGCGGGCCGCTCGTCGGTTCCCGGTAGTGCGCTCGTGATG